>CAYPJN010000100.1:0-7868 GCA_964411055.1 uncultured Lentisphaerales bacterium
GCCACTACGTCCAGCAGGCCACCGGACGCCCGATGATCCTCTATCCCGGCTGCTGCCCCACGCATGCGCGGCTCACGCCGGACGAGATCCGCGCCGCGCGCCAGGCGCATCCGGGAGCGCCGGTGATGATCCATCCCGAATGCCGCCCCGAGGCGGTCGCCCTGGCCGATGCCGTGCTCTCGACCAGCGGCATGCTGCGCTATGCGCGTGAAACGCCCGCGGCCGAATTCATCGTGGCGACGGAGATTGGCATGCTGCACCGGCTGCGCCAGGAGAACCCCGGCAAGGTTTTCCATCCCGCCTCGGATCTGCTGGTCTGTCCCAACATGAAGCGCATCACCATCGAGAAGGTGCTCTGGTCGCTGGAGGACTTGCGGCATGTCGTCAGCGTGCCCGAGCCCACGCGCCTCGCAGCCCTGCGCGCCGTTGAGCGCATGGTGCGGGCGGGCTAGGTGTTGGTACATGGTTACGGAGGAGGCTGGAACAGCGCCTCTGACGGACATCATGAACGCAACCATGGATGCAGACGCCAGATCACCGGCCGAACTCACGCATGCGGCATGTTTTGCGTCGCCGTCCGGAGGCACGCTTCCCTACCGCCTCTATTTGCCGCCGGAAGCCGGAAGCGGCGGACGCCTGCCACTGCTGCTCTGCCTGCACGGCGCCGGCAGTCGCGGCACGGACAACCAGGCGCAGATGAACAACGGATTCCTGCCCTACCTCCGCCACTGCCAGGCGCGGGAGGCGGCGATCATCGTGGCGCCGCAGTGCCCGGAGGAGCGCCGCTGGGTCGATACCGACTGGTCCGCGCCCGGCCACGCGATGCCCGAGGAGCCCACGCCCTTCCTGCGGATGGCGCTGGAACTGGTCGACGACCTCTGCCGCCGCCATCCCGTTGATCCCAATCGCCGCTACCTCTCGGGCATCTCCATGGGGGCCTTTGGCGTCTGGGATGCGCTGCTGCGGCGTCCGCGCGATTTCGCGGGGGCGGTCGCGGTCTGCGGTGGCGGCGATGCCTCGCGGGCGGCCACGATCAGCCATGTCCCGGTCTGGGTCTTCCACGGCGAGCGCGACACGGCGGTTCCCGTCTGCCGCTCGCGCGACATGGTGGCCGCCCTGCGTGCGCACGGCGCGCCGGTCCGCTACACGGAATATGCGGGCATGGGACACAACGTCTGGGAATGTGCCTTCGCCGATCCCGCGCTGCCCGCCTGGCTCTTCAGTCTGTGCCGGACGTGATGACCTGTCAGAATTCTTGACGCAGGATCATGTAGGTGGGCAGGCCGGAGACGCCCAGCGCCTGCAGGTGGCCGCGGACCGGTTCCTCGGCGGGCTTCTCGGCCTGCACCGGCAGGAAGACGAATCCTTCGAGCGCCTTCACGACGGCGGGATCGCGCAGCGTGGTCCGCGACATGGCGTGGCAGTTCTTGCACCAGGTGGCCCAAAAATCGAGCAGCACGGGCTTGCCGGAGGCGCGCGCCGCTGCCAGGCGCGAGTTCCAGGCCGCGGCGTCGCCCGCAACCAGGCCCTCCGCGGAGGCTGCCGCCGGCCGGAACCCCTGCCAGGCCAGGTGCCCATAGTACAAGGCCATCAGGAGCACGCCGATGCCGAAAACGTGCTTGACGGTCTTCATCCATGCTCCGGGCCTGGGCAGGAAGGCGAGCCCGGCGCCGGCAAAGGGCCATGGCAGCGCCATGCCGACGCCCAGCAGGAAGGGCAGCAGCAGGGCGCCCGTCACGCCCTCGCCATGCAGGCGACCCGCCAGCAGCAGTACGGCGAGCACCACGGGCGCCACGCAGGCGCCGGCCAGCAGCGCCGCAATGGCGCCCATCGAGAGCGCCAGCCAGGCGCCGCGGCCCGCGGGGCCGTGCGCGCCCTGGAAGCGGGTGAAGTCGATCGGAAAGACATCGAAGAGCGCCAGCGCCAGGCCGACAAAGATCACGCCGATCGCCAGGTTGAACACGGGCGACGACTGCAGCGCGCCAAAGAAGGCACCCGTGGCTACGACGGCCACTCCCAGCGCGCCGTAGGCCAACGCCATGCCGAGCCCGTAGATTCCACCCAGCAGGAAACCACGTCCGCGCGAGCCGTTCTGCGCGCCGGCGCCGATGATCGCCAGGTTGATCGGGATCATAGGCAGCACGCAGGGGGTGAGGTTCAGCAGCAGGCCGCCCAGGACAATCAGCAGCGCCGTCAACCACCAGCCCCGCGCCCGCAGATACTGCGCCGGATCGCGGGTGAAGGCCGCGAAGCCTGAGACGGGCGGCGCGCGGTTCCCGGTTGCTGGCCCGCCCTCGGCGAGGAATGCCAGGAAGGCTTCGGTCTTCATGTAACCGGATGCCGACGCGGAGATCTTCATGCCCTGCAGCCAGGCCGGCTGTGCGCCGTCGGAGCCCGCATCCGCCGGCGTCGACGCCAGCGTACGGAACTCGCCGTCCGACCAGGCGAAGGCGCGCGTCTCGGGGGCGAAGCAGATGGTTTGGGAACAACCCTGCAGTCCGACCGTGACGGTTCCCTGGCTGGCGGCGAGGGCGTAGCGCGCGGTGAAGCTGCCGCCGAAAACCTCGCGATCCGCCTCGGTCAGCGGGTCGTAAACGCGCTTGACGGGGATGGGCTCCAGCGGCTTGGCGTCTTGGCCGTCCAGCCTCACCGACCAGGCATCGGCATAAAGGTAGTGGCCATCGGGCACGCCCACCGCCAGGTGCAGTTCACCCGGACCTTCCGCGCGGCTCGCCGCAGCGCTCAGGGCGAAAGGCGAGGCGGCGAGCGCAGCCCCGGCCCATGCGGCCAGTAGCGCAGCCAGCCAAAGCATGCCGCGTTGAGCCGACATGCCTACTGAACCTGAACCCGCATGCGGTTTTCCCCGGTCTCCAGCACCTTTACGCGCTGGCCGCGAACAAACGGCGTGTCGGCATTCTGCACGATGGTGAGGACGCGACCGTCGTCCAGCTTGACCGTGAGCGAATAGGCCTTCTGGCGCGTGGTGACTTCCTCGGCGATCGAACCCACGACCGCACCGGCTATGGCGCCGCCCACTGTTGCGATATCCTTGCCGCTGCCGCCGCCTACCGAATGGCCGGCCACGCCGCCCATAACGCCGCCGGCCACCGTGCCGATGCCGGTCTTGGTGCCCTCGATCTTGCCTTCCGTCACCGACTCGATGACGCCGTAGTAAGTCCGCTGCGACCGCAGGGCCTCGTCGCGCGAGAAGGTCGTTCCCGACCGCGAGGAGGCGCATCCGGAGCCCAGCAGGGCGCCGGCTACCAAGGTCGCCAAAACCGCATTCATGCCAGTCATCTTCTTCATGTCTCTGTTCCCTTTCCGGGGCTAACCAGTCTGCGCCATCATTGTAGCCGATAGACTGGTGGTCATCAACCGGGACTCGCAAACGCGAGCCAGCCATGCTGTTTCCGATTTACTACTTAGACGTCCCAAATGCGCGGATTATTCACGCGCTTGAGGTTGACGATTAGAGGAATCTATGAAGCATCTTGATATTCGCGTTTTCTTGTGCGGTCTGCTTATTCTCGGTGCCGGCTGCAACTATGCACGGTCGAGATCCCTCAAAAGGTCATGCGCAGGGAAGCTTCGTTACATTGCGCACTATGCGGACGAATGAGCGACCGCGCACGACGGACTATTTCCTGCAAATTGCCTTTTTCTTGGTGGGAACGGGGACATCGCCTTCTACAACGACATCGACGCCCTCGGCCGACGGACCGCCATCGCCAGCTCCGGCGAGACCTTCACCTTCAGCAACGCCGCCCCATCTTTCCCTTCTGCACCCTTCAGCGCATTCATGCATGCACTGGCACCCCCTACGCCGACCGCCACCGACCCATTACCCGCGTACACCTCAAGTATTGGATTCCCTCAAGATAATCTGCCATAATGTTGCCCGATGAGATACTGGTGGGCCAATCAGAAGTCGGCGTACGACGCCGAGGTCGCCGGCGGCTATCTCTGGAGCCGGAAGCGCCGCGCCAACGGCACGCGCAACCCCTTCTACGAGAGCGTCCGGCTGGCACGGCCCGGCGACATTCTGTTCGGGTACCGACGCGCGGCCATAAGTGCCGTCGGCTTCGTGCTGGCCCCGGCGGCCGAGGCGCCGTGTCCGATCCCCGCCGGCGCCTCCGTGCCGGATGCCGAACCCGCGCAGGACAAGGCGCCGGGCTGGTTGCTCCCTGTCGCCTGGCTCGAACTGCGGCGTCCGCTTGTTCCTGCAAACCACATGGCGATCCTCGGCCCCCTGCTGCCGCCGTTCAACGCCCCGCTCACCGACAAGGGACGCGGCATCCAGGGCGGGCGTCTCATGGAGGTACCCCCGCGCCTGGCGCGGGCGCTCCTGGAACTGGCCGGAGGGCGCGATCCGTCCCTGCTGCTGCGTCCCTCGTGGGAGGCGCGCCAGTTGCGCTTCGCCTTTCCCGACCCCGCTCCCGCCGAAACCCCGCACCCGCCAACCGCCACAGACGAGGATCAATGAACATCGACGAGCGCCTCATAGGATATTTCAACCAGCACCGCGACCGCATCCTTGCCGACTACTTCGATCTGTTGCGCTTTCCGACCATCAGCAGCGATCCCGCCCGGCTGGGCGACTGCGCGCGCTGCGCCACCTGGATCCGACAGTACCTGCGCCGCATGGGATTCTCCGCCGAGATCGTGCTCGCCGGCGACCAGCCCCTGCTGGTGGCCGAGCGCCCCGGCAGCCCCAACGCGCCCGCCGTGCTCTTCTACGGCCACTACGACGTGCAGCCCGTCGAGCCTCTCGACCAGTGGCGCACCAGCCCCTTCGAGCCCGTCCTGGACGGGGACCGCGTCTACGCCCGCGGCGCGCAGGACAACAAGGGCCAGGTCTTCGCCTTCCTCACCGGTGTGGCCGCGCTGATCGAGAAGGGTGCGGCGCTGCCCACCCTGCGGATCATCCTCGACAGCCAGGAGGAGAGCGGCAGCCACGCCCTCCGGGAGCACCTGCCGTCGCTGAAGCGCCGGCTGGCCGCCGACATCCTGCTCGTCTGCGACACCGGTCTGCACAGCTCCGGACGCCTGGCGATCACCGCCGGTCTCCGCGGCCTCGCGCACCTCACGGTACATCTCGCGGGCCCCGATCACGACCTCCATTCCGGAACCCACGGCGGCGTGGCGCCCAATCCCGCGCTGGCGCTGGCACGGCTGCTGGCCACGCTGCACCACGAGGATGGCCGCATCGCCGTCGAGGGTTTCCTCGACCGGCTCACGCCGCCCTCTGACGAGGAGCGACGCCAGGCCATGGCGCTGCCGTTCGATCCCGAGGCCTACACGCGCGAGACCGGCACCATTCCCTCCGGCGGCGAACGCGGGCTGCATCCTGTCGAGCGCGGCAGCTTCCGCCCGACCATCGAGATCAACGGCCTCCTTTCCGGCCATACCGGCCCCGGCTCCAAGACCATCATCCCCGCGACCGCCATGGCCAAGCTCTCGATGCGCCTCTGCCCCGGCCAGTCGCCCGAGGGCGCGCTGCGCGCGGTGACGGCCCATCTCAGGCGGCATGTTTCCCCGGGGCTAAAGCTCGAGATCGCCGAAGCCGAGAGCCATGGTCCCGGCATCCGCCTGCCGCTCGAATCGCCCCTGGTGCAGGTCGCCGCCGGCGTGCTGGAGCGCATGGCCGGCGAGCCTCCCGTGTTTCTCTGGGAGGGCGCCTCCATCCCGGTCGTGGCCGCCCTGTGGGAGCAGACGGGCGCCGCGCCGCTGCTCGTCGGCTTCGGCAGCAAGGAAGACCGGATCCACGCGCCCAACGAGTCCTTCTCGCTGGCGCAGTTCCAGCAGGCCCTGCGCTTCGGCGGGCTCTTCCTCGCCGAGCTCGCCGCGCCGTAGCGGAGCCACGTTCATGTCCCGCCCCTTCCAGACGCCCCGCACACCGTCCCCGCCGCCCGGCGACGCCGCCGCGGCGTCCGAGGTCTCGGGCACCGTCGAGTCGATCGTATTCCGCAACGACGAGACCGGCTACACCATCTGCTCGGTGCGCCCGGCCGAGGGGCGCGGCGAACCGGTCACCGTCGTCGGCACCAGCGCGGCGATCTGGGTCGGGGAGGAACTGACAGCCCGCGGCCGCTGGAACCAGCACCCCCAGTTCGGCCGGCAGTTCCAGGCCGAGACGCTCACCTGCATCGCCCCGACCTCGGCCGAGGGGTTGCGCCGCTTCCTGGCCAGCGGCCTCATCCGCGGCATCGGCAAGGTGCATGCCGCGCGCATCGTCGCCCATTTCGGCACCGATACGCTGCGGGTCATCGAAAAGGAGTCGGCGCGCCTCGAGGAGGTCGAAGGCATCGGCCGCGTGCGCCGCCAGCGCATCAAGGAGTCGTGGATCGAGCAGCGCGGCATCCGCGACGTGATGATCTTCCTCCAGTCGCACGGGGTCGGCACCGGGCAGGCGGCGCGCATCTTCCGCCAGTACGGCAACGACGCCATCGGAGTGGTGAAGCAGAACCCCTACCGCCTGTGCGAGGATGTCTGGGGCATCGGCTTCAAGAGCGCCGACGCCATCGCCCTGCGCATCGGCATACCGCACGACTCGCCCGAGCGCGCCCGCGCCGGGCTGCTGCACCTGCTCCAGACGCAGGCCGACGAGGGCCACTGTTTCTGCACCGACGCCGACCTGTTGCTGCAGGCGCAGGAGATGCTTGGCATCTCGGTCGAGATCCTGGCCGACGCCCTCAAGGCGCAGGTCGAGTGCGGCGCGCTGGTGCGCGAGGAGGACCGCATCTATCCGCGGGTGCTGCACGACGCCGAGACCCGCGTGGCCGCCAAGCTCCGGGCGCTGCTGGCAACGCCCCTCGGCCATGCCCCGATAGACGCGGGGAAGGCCCTGGCCTGGGCCGAGCGCAAGATGGGCCTGACGCTGGCCGACGCCCAGCGCCAGGCGCTGCGATCCGCCCTCGACGCCAAGGTCGCCATCATCACCGGCGGCCCCGGCGTCGGCAAGACGACGATCATCCGCGCGCTCACGGAGATCTTCGGCGCGCGACGGCTGCGGCTGCGCCTGGCGGCGCCGACCGGCCGCGCCGCCAAGCGCATGTCCGAAGCCACCGGGCAGGAGGCCCAGACCCTGCACCGCCTGCTGCGCTACCTGCCGGCGCTCCACGACTTCGAGCACAACGCCGGCAACCCGCTGGAGGCCGACTGCCTGATACTCGACGAGACCTCGATGATCGACATCCGCCTGATGGACCAGTTCCTGCAGGCGGTGCCCGATGCGGCGCGTGTGGTGCTGGTGGGCGACATCGACCAGCTTCCCAGCGTCGGCCCCGGCAATGTGCTGCGCGACGCCATCGCCTCCGGGGCCATTCCCTGCCGGCGGCTCGACACCATCTTCCGGCAGGACGCCAGCGGGCTGATTGTGCGCAACGCCCATCGCATCAACAACGGCGAGCGGCTGGAGAACGGCGGCCCCGGCAGCGACTTCTTCCTCATCGAGACCGACGATCCCGAGAAGGTCATCGAGCGCGTCCGCGAACTCGTCGCGCACCGCATCCCGCGCCATTTCAAGTTTGATCCGCTGGCCGACATCCAGGTGCTGACCCCGATGCGCCGCAACCAGCTCGGCGCCGACAATCTCAACGCAGTGCTGCAGCAGAGCCTCAATGGGGAGGGGCTCGCGCTGGCGCGCGGCAACAGCCGCTTCCGCATGGGCGACCGCGTAATGCAATTGCGCAACAACTACGACAAGGACGTCTTCAACGGCGACATCGGCTTCGTGCAGTCCGTCGACGATGAGGAGCGGCGGCTGGTGATCCTGTTCGACGGGCGCCCCGTGACCTACGACAGCAACGAGCTCGACGAGATCGTGCATGCCTACGCCTGCACGATCCACAAGTCGCAGGGCAGCGAGT
>CAYPJN010000101.1:0-7821 GCA_964411055.1 uncultured Lentisphaerales bacterium
GACGCTAGACACAGCGCGTGGCTGCCAATTTCTTCTTCCGGCGGTCACCCGCCATGAGACTTCGACTAGTTGGAGTGTCCTCATACTCCGTCACTTGGTGCTCGTTTCGGCGATCCTGGCCTTGAGGGTGGCGATGAGATCGGCGCGGTAGGTCTTCCAGGTGACCCAGCTGGCGATGTTCTCCGCGTGCTTGAGCGCCTCCTCGTACCGGCCGAGGGCGTAGAGCGCGCCGACGACACGGTCGTAGCGGTTCGGCGGCTCGCGTTCGCCTTGCTGCATCTTCGGATGCGACAGAAACCATTTCGCCGCGGTCTCGTAGTCGCCGGCGTAGTAGGCGATGTCCCCGAGATAGCCGGCGTAACGCTCGTCCGGCTTATCGCCGGCATACTTGTCGAGGAGCGGCTTAGCGACATCGTGGCGCTTGAACTCCATCGCGAGGTCGATACACCGGCGGATGACGCCGCCGTTCTGAGGATCGCACTCGACGGCCTGCTCGAATGCGCGGAAGCACTTCTTCACGAACGACTCATCCGGCGGCGCGTAGTAGCGGAGGGCACGTCCGGCATAGAACTCGGCAAGCGCCGAATATGCCCCGCAGCGCCGGTTCGGTTTTTCCGCCGCGGCGACGTCCATCATCAGCTCGCGCTCGACTTCGTCGAAGCGACCGAGCTTTGCGAGATAGTTGCGGCGCTTGCCGCGGAACTCGTCCTTGCAGTTGTCGGGACACACTTCGACAGCCTTCTCGGCAATCTCCAGCATGTGCTCGGCGTCGCCGCGGATGTCCAGTGAATCGATCTCGTGGATCCAAGGATTATGATCCCAGCGGAGGACATCCAGGAAATACTCCTTGTAAAACTCGGGATGCCCCTCGACCGCCTTCCAGCCGTCCTTCTCAAAGTCGAGTCCGTCGATGCCGACGTTCAGCATCGCAAGCTTCGCGGGCGGGTTGACGCCAGGCATGTCGTAGGCCGCGCGCTTCTCGGCGGCCCACTTCTTCCCGTCGTCCTTGGCTTCGCGGTACTTGAAGTCCGCGTAGTCGAAGCGGACGAGCGCCTGGTCGTCCGGCGTCTTAGCGCTCTTCCTCGCGAGCTCGAACTCGCGCTCGGCGTCCGCGGTGTGGCGCAGATGGATCGGCGAAGAGTAAGCGACGGCGGCGACGCGGTGGATTGTCGACTTGCCGACGCTGTCAGGCGCGTTCTCCTTAAGATCTAGGAGCTGAAGCGCCTCGTTCTCGATCTCAGCGATGCGCGGCCAGTCCTTGCCTCCGGGATTGGACTTCTGGTAGGTCGTGCGGGTGCTGGGCCCCTGCCGGTAACCGTTGAGCTCGTTGCGGAGCCGGTTGAGCTTGTCGTTGTTCTGCTTGACTATCGCCATGTCCGGAGCGGCGGGCGCCGCGGCGGCAATGAACGCAAGGAGGAGCAGGATGGCTTTTTTCATGTCAGTTTCTTTCGAAAACGAGGTTCTCCTGGCACTTGCGGTATTCCTCCTCGACGTGCAGGCGGAAGTTGAAGAGATATTCCGCCGCCTCAAGGTAGAACTTCCGCTTGGCTTCGGCGTCAAGCGAATCGAACTTGGCAATATCGCCTCCGTAGGCCTTGCCCTTGGCGGTCATCTCCGCAAGCCGCTTGCGGAACGCGAGGTCCTCGTTGTAGTTCGGCGAGGTGCGGCCGATCTTCGCAAACTCGTTCGTGACCCATCCCAGGTTCCAGTCCGTCGGCGGATAGGGAAAACGGTCGTGGGCGAGGTCGGGACGCGAAATCTCGCCGCTGAATTTGATCCATGCCTTGCGCAGGGTCGCCTTGCTGATCTCGTCCTTCTGCGCCTCGGTGAAGCACGGCCAGCGGATGTAACCGGCCAGCGACTTCTGGTGAACCGGGCCGCCCCAGGTCTGTCCGCCATCGATCCAGCGGATCACGGAAAGCCGCCAGAAGTTGTCCCGCTTGTCCTTGAAGATCGGCAGTTCGTCGAAGAAGGCCGCCCAGTCGTAGCGGATCTTGCAGAGGATCGCGCCTTCGCCGTAGGTTTCCTCCGAACAGGTCATGAACGGACGCACCTGGCGGTAGAAGCGGTCGTTGGTCTTGTCCGGAAACTCCCGCATGTCCGCCATCGGGCCGCTCGTCATGTAGTGCGGCGCGATACGCTCGTCGTCCTCGTCATCCGTCGTCACGTACATCTCCAGCGTCGGGGACGGGAAATCGTTGGTGGACGATAGGTATGTCTTGAGCTGTTTCGCCGCGCAGAGGACACGCAGCGTGAAGCCTTCCGCGTCGCACGAAACGTGCAGCGCCGTCGCGTTCTTCTCCGTCGCGTTGCCGCTCGTCACGTCGCGTCGGACTGCGGGATCGGAGACGAGCCACTCGGACGACGCCCGGTACGCGCGGAAGTTGAAGTCCCACTCGTCCTCCGGCACCGCCGTCACCGCTCCGTACTTCACATTGAAGACGTTCTTGCCGGCGTCGGCGACCTTCGCCGCGTTGTCAACCGTCGCGCAACCGGCCAGCAGGATTGCCGAAAAAGCGAAAATGCCGATCTTCATTACAGCACCTCCCTGATGGCTTCATCCGGATCCGGCATCACGCCGCCGCGCGCCTTGATCTGGCGCAGCAGGACGACCATACGCGCCGCGGCGGACGCGCGGAACGTGTCGAGGTCGCCTTCCGCGCCGTCGAACTTTTCGAGCCAGCGGAGCGCGCGCTGCGCCTCGCGCTTGAGGTAGTCGTCATGCGCCTCCAGGTTGGCGGTCGCGAGCTGCTTGAGGCGCGTCGCGTAGCGCACGTCGTCGTAGGCCTCGCGAAACGCCCCGGCGCAGAGCTTGTAGAGCGAGCCGCCCTGCTGCGGATACGACATGCAGAAGTTGCGGTAGGTGCCGTCCCCGCCCCAGTCGACGGCCCACTCGTTCCACGGCGTGCGGCCCTGCCGCCAGCCGTGCATCATATGTCCATCCATGCGCGCCTTGTACATCTGCATGCCAGGGCGGCGGCGGAACCAGACCGGGTTTTCGCTGCCCGGGAAGGGATCCGCGTAGTTGATCATCTCGCCGCCGGTCGAATGCCAGCGGTCCGCCTCCTCGCGGGAGATAACGACGGACGCATGCATGTCCTGCGTGTCCGTGCCCCACCAGGAGTTGTTGTCCCACCCGTGCGCGAAGAGTCGCTTCCGCGGCAGCAGGGACATCACCGCGCGTTCCTCGCCCTGGTCGTACCCGAGCGTATACCACGCGGAGGACTCGGAATGGTAGAGCCAGTACTCAAGCGAATTTGGAAACTCCTTCTGGAATGCCGCCTCGGACTTCTCCTGCTGACGCAGGGAGCACCTGATCGCCTGCTCGCGCTCGGCGTCCGTGATCTCCTCAAGGTTCACGCCGGCGAGGTAGTTGGGCCAGAAGATCGGACGTCCCCAACCGCTCGAAAAGACGCGGTCCGGCACCATGCCGGCTTCACGGGCGAGCTTGATCTTCTCCGGCGCGTTCCAAAGGTCGGACATGTGGTAAAGGTTGTGCCTCTTCGCGTCCTTGATCATTGTTTCCAGGAACTTGAGCTTGTCGGCACGCGTCCGTCCTTCGGGCGCGGGCAGGCTGTTCACGTGGGAGATGTAGGGCTTCTTGAGGTCATAATAGGTCGAGCCCATGATCGGCAGTTCGACGTCCAGCACCTTGAATTCGACGGCAATGTCCTTGCTGCCCGCGTCGGTGTCGATCGTAAGCGCGCCCCGGTAGAGTCCCGGACGCGCATCCTTCTTCGCGTGGAAGGTGATGACGTACTGGAGATTGCGTCCCGCGGACGGGATCTTCGCCGGCTGGAGCGTCGCCGCGTCCTTGAACGGCACGTTTGCGTTCCAGCTCTGGTGGTAGGTGTTCACCGGGTCGGAAGTGTCGACGTACCTGCGTCCCGTAGGATAGTCGAAGCGCATGTAGTTGCGGCGCTCGGTCTCGTCCACCCGGATCAGGTCGTCGTCGTTCACCAGGAGGTCCGGGACGAGGAGACGCGTGCGGCTGTCGCGGAAGTAGGCCATGAACGCGCCGCCGGTGCGGTACCAGCGCTTGACCAGCTTGACGTCCGCTTCCGCGGACGGGATCACCGCACCTCCGGGTCCACGCAAATCGCCGACGGACACCTTCCTGATCGTGAGCGGCTTGAACGCGCTTACGACCACGCTCGCGGTCTCGTATTCGTCCTTGCAGACGAAGACGCGCATCTTGTCCGCCACCTCGCCGTACGTCGGCATCGTCCAGGGGAGAATCGGCTCCTGCGTCATCGGCCGGACAACCCAGACGGCGAAAGCGTCGGCGAGTCCGGCCTTGTCCTTCTTAGCGAACGCCGCGAGGTTCGACGAGTCGCGCTCCAGCGCCTTCACCTCGGCAATCGTCGCCTCCTTCGCGGCGAGCGCATCCGCGCGACGCGCGAGTTCGTCCGCCCAGCCGAAGAGTGCCTTCGGCGCGTCCCTGGCTAGTCCACCCTTCAGCGCCTTCGCCTCGGCGCACGCCTTTTCGCGCTGACTGCTGCCAGAAATTGCGAGTTCCTCGCTGTGCAGGAAGTGCGGATAGGTGACGAGTCCTTTCACCTCGCCGGTGAAAGCGGTGTTGTCGAGGTCGGCAAACTTCACCTTCGGAAGGTGGAGATTGTCGTTCTCCCACTCGAACTTCCCGTCCATGTAGAATGTTGCACGCTGGCGGATCCTCGAATAGGCGATTTCGACGTGATGCCATTCGCCCTTCGCGACCCTGGTGCGTCCCGGAAAGACGAAGTCTCCCTTCACTTCCGTCGGCAGCGCCTTCAAGACAATGCCGACCCTGCCTTCGGCGTCCGCGGCGACGGCGAACTCCCTGAACGGATTTCCCCCGCTCGGAAGCTTGTCGAACTTCACCCAGAATGCCGCCGAATATTCGTTCGGCGCCGATTCCCGCCAGCGGATGTATTCGTCATCCGCGACCGCCGGCCACGCGGCCGCCATGGCGGCCATGATCAGAAGTGTTCTCATTGCGTTTCCAGTTTAGTTCATAAAAATTAAAGATCAAGCAGGAGATTGGGGTTTGTTATCCCTCCGCAAAATGCTAGACTCACCCGCATGAAGACTGCCCCCCTTATCCGCGTCCTTCCTGCGGTCTGCGCAACGGCGGTTCTCGCGGCGGGCGCCGCGACGCCCCCCTTGTCTCCTCCGCTCGCCGGCTGGCAGGTTTGGCCGGCGACCGGCGAACGAATTGTGCCGAGTACTCCCGTTCCCGCGGCTGCGACCAACGCGGTGGTCGATCTCGTGACGGCACGCGGCGCGACGGTCTCGGCCTCGTTCGCGATCCGGTCGACAGCGGCCTTCAAGTCGCTCACCATCGTCCCCGGCGCCCTCGCGGCGGCGGACGGAGCGTCGCTGCCGGCCGGGAGTATCGACCTGCGGGTCGTCAAGTGCTGGTACCAGGACGCGAACGGCTGGTTCGCGGCCACGCGCGCGCCCGGCGGGGCGGTGCTCGTCCCCGAACTCCTGCTCCACGACGACACGCTCGTGCAAGTCGATACAACGACACAAGAGAATCTCGTGCGCACCTCGCCCGCCGGCGCGGCACCCGCATACCGCCGCATCAAGGCGGCTCCCGGCGGTGGCACGACGCCCGCGCAGGCGGGATTCGCCGCGGCGGACGACGCGCAGTCGCTCCAGCCCCTCCCGATCGTGGCGGAGGAGACGCGCCAGTTCCTCCTGACGCTCGACGTTCCGGCCGAGGCGCGTCCCGGACGCTACCACGGAACACTCGCCGTTGCCGCGGACGGCAAGGCGCTGGGCCATTTTGAACTCAACCTGCGTGTCATCGACCACCAGCTTCCCGCGGCCTGCTCGCGTTTCACGGGACGCCCCTCGCTCGACGGCACCAAGGTCTTCTCGGGAAGTTCGCCCGCCGTCGTGACGACCGATCCCGAACGCTACATGACCGTCTGCAACCTGCCACCCGAAAAGCTCACGCCCGCCTCGGTCGCCTTCCTCGACGCCGCCGGCATCGACTATCCCGTCCTACCGCCATCCCGGCTAGCCGACGTGAAGACGCTCTGCGGCGGCCGGACACCCGACGCCCTCTGGGTCGCGGAACCCGGCGCCCTGACATCCTCCGTGGCGAACCTCACAGCCCCGGACGCAGCCGTGGCCATCGCCAAGGCGGCGCTCGCGACGGGCGTCAAGGATGTGCGCGTCTTCCTGGGGTCGCACGGCTCCGGCGCCGGGCTTGAGGCCGGCCTAAAGACGCTCGAGGCGGTCGATGACACGGGCGCCCGCGCCTGGCTCTTCGCCGACGACGAGACCTACAGTGCCGCCTCCGCGTTCGTACGCGCGCCGATGCGCCGCGGCCTGCCACCCGAATTCTCCGGGCGCCGCGAAAAGCCGCCCGCCGGCGACCCCTACGGCAACGACGAGTATTCCGACACGCGGCAGGCCGAACGCTGGCACGCGCTCGGCGTGCCGTACTACCTCTGCGTGACCCTGCCGGCCGGCATCGAGGATCCCTCTCTCTGGCGCCGTCACCTCGGCGTCGAATGCTACTACCTCGGCTACGATGGCTTCATCCTGCCGGATCCGATAGAGCCGGGCGACCCCTGGAACGACTGGGTTTCGGAAGGCCACCGTTCGCGCACGCTGGTCTACCCCACCCAGAGCGGCTTCGTGCCGACACTTGCCTGGGCTGGCGTCCGCGAAGGCGTAACCGATGCCCGTTACCTTTCCAGTGTACGGCGCCTGGCCGATGCCGTCCGCAACGCGGGCCTCAGCAACCCGCTGCTCGACATCGAGGGCCGCAAGGCCTCGATGTGGCTGGAATGGCTTGACCCCCGCGTGTCGGGACTCGACACGATGCGGCTCGACGCCATAGCCTGGATCTGCCGGCTCGATGCTTTTCTCGCGAAGCATTCGAAGCCATAGTTGCCCGACAGGAGCCCACCTCCATGAACCATATACCTTTGTCACGCAGAGAACAGCTCCGCACACGCAAGCCCGGCGTTTGGGCGGCCGCATGCCTCATGCTCCTCCTGCCGTCCGCCGTCATGGCGGCGAACATCTATCCGGTCCGCCGCGGCACCATAGAGGAACAATTCGGCAAGACCGACAGTGCGTTCGCCAAGGCGATTGCGCGTCCCAAGGAGCGGCAGATCGCCCCCTTTGTCGAGCAGACACAGGGAGAACATACGGACGCAATTTCCGGCATCGCCTGCTACGACGAGGGAGGCTTCACGGTCTTCTTCATCTCCCGCGGGCGTCCCGCGGCGTCGGTTCCGGCGTGCGGCGGCTCCGTCTCCCTCTACATCCGCGAGGGCATGCGTAACACGGCCACAGACGGCGTACCCGTCTCCGTACGCTACGACATGCGCGATTTCCCGCCGCAGCAGCCCGGCATGCCCTACTTTGCATCGAGCGGCGAATCCAGCATGACCATGAGCGAACCGATACGGTTCTACTCAGACTGCCCGTCCTACGGGAGCAAGGCGGTAAGGCAGCCACCCCGGCCGTCCACCCGATTCTACGCCCTCGACGACGGCTGGGCGCTCTCCTTCGGCTTCCGATGGGTCGACTTAATCGAGCGCCTTCCCTTCCGCGCAGGCCAGCGCCCGGTCTCCTGGAGGATGGTCGCGACCCGCGTCCGCCCCGACGGTTCCGTCGCCGCGTGGGGCTCGCTGGCCGACCCCGTCATCCTGAGCTGGGCGACCGCCGGCGACAGCTTCCTCGACGAAATCCCAAAACATTACTTCCTTAACGCCGGCATCGGCCCGACCTACCGTGCCCACGCCGAGGTCGCCCGCTCCTTCTGGACAACCCACCGCACCGAGAAGTGGATCGGCTACCCTTGAAGATGAT
>CAYPJN010000102.1:0-7808 GCA_964411055.1 uncultured Lentisphaerales bacterium
CCGGGAAGGAAAACGAACGACCGCCTATCGCGCCCGCTTCTCCATGCACCCTCCGAAGGATGAATGGGAAGATCGGAATCAGGATGATGCCCACGATGGCCATGAACGAGTACATCCAGACCCCTGCTTCTGGAAACGCGTTTGCCATACACGGATTCATTCCATACCCGTCATCAGCCGCTAGAAGCGGAAGCCGTACCGCGGGCGGAGCAGGTCGCGCGGGATTTCCGCGACAAAGCGCGACGGCCGGCAACTGAAGCGCTGGCCATCCTTCAACTGGCGCCATTCGGGGATCAGGAGGTGCAGCGCGTCGCGGGCGCGCGTCGTGGCCACGTAGAAGAGGCGGCGCTCCTCGGAATCGTCCTCCACCTCGCCCATCGAGCGACTCGAAGGAAACATGCCCTCCGTGGCCCAGATGACGAAGACGACCGGCCATTCGAGCCCCTTGGCCTGGTGAACCGTGCTGAGCCGGACGGCGTCGGCGCGTTTCCGAGATTCGCGGTCCTCCGGCTGGTCGGTGTTGGTCAGCAGGGCGACTTCCTGCAGGAAGGCCCCGACGCTGCCACTCTGATCGATCTGCAACGCCAGTTCGCGGACGTCATCGAGACGATCGGCGGCATCCTCATAGCTCTTTTCCAGATATTCCGCGTAGAACCCGTCAAGGAACGCCTCGATGAGTCTGCTGGCCCGGGCGTCCGCCCCGGCTTCGAAATAGCGGGCCAGCACACCGTCGATCGCCGTCCAGGCGGTTCGGGCCCCCGCCCGCATCAGTTCGCCCATTTGCGCGCGCCGGGCGGGATCGCGGCAGTCGCATGACGAACCGAGCTTCTGCCAGAGAATCGCGGCGGTGCGCGGCCCCACGCCCGGCAGCAAGCAGAGGAGACGGTCGAAAGCCAGCCGGTCCTGCGGGTCGTGCGCCAGGCGCAGCAGCGCGAGCACGTCCTTGACGTGGGCCTGCTCGAAGATGCCGATGCCCGAGGTGATGACGAAGGGCACGCCGGCGCGCGCCAGTTCCAGTTGCAGCTCGATGGAATGGAAGTGGGCGCGGTAGAGCACGGCCATCTCCCGCAGGGCGCGGCCGCGGGCCTGCTCGCGCTCGATCAGCCGCACCACGGCCTCCGCCTGCTCGCGCCCGTCGCGCAGGAAGAGCGCCAGCGGCTTGTCGCCGCCGTTGCGCGTGGCGCGCAGCGTCTTCTGGAACTGCTCCGGATTGCCGGCTATCGAGGCGTTGGCGACCGCCAAAATCTCGGGCGTGCTGCGATAGTTGCGCTCGAGCTTGATGATCCGTGCGGCGGGGTAGCGCACGGGGAACTCCATGATGTTGCGGAAGTCGGCCCCGCGCCACGAGTAGATGCACTGGAAGTCGTCGCCGACGACCATGAGATTGCCCTCCTGCGCCGCGAGGGTGTCGACGAACCGCGCCTGCAGGAGGTTCGTGTCCTGGTACTCGTCGACGAGGATGTGGCGGAACTGGCGCTGGTACTGCTGGCGGATGTCGGCGTGCTCCTCGACCAGGCGCAGTCCGTTGAGCAGCAGGTCATCGAAGTCCATGATCCCCAGTTCCTGTTTGCGCGCCGTGTAGCGCCGGTGGACGCGGCAGATGTCCTCCGGATCGCAGGCGAGCTGGTCGAGCCGGGTCTCGATGATCTCCTCCAGCGGCTCGTTGCGGTTGACGGCGTGGCTGAAGAGGCCGGCGAGCACATCCTTCTTGGGGAACTCCTTGCCGCCGAGCTTCAGTTCCTTCATGCAGTCGTCGATCAGTTTGCGGGTGTCGTCGCGGTCGGCGATGATGAACGCGTGGCGGTAGCCGAGGCGCGGCGCGTGACGGCGAAGCAGGCGGTTGCAGACATGGTGGAAGGTGCCGCTCCAGACCTCCCCCACCCGGTCGCCGGCGGCGTGCCGGGCGCGTTCGAGCATCTCGCGCGCGGCGCGGTTGGTGAAGGTCAGCAGCAGGATCGACGCGGGCGGCAGGCCGCGCTCGACGAGGTAGGCCACGCGGTAGACGAGCGTCTGCGTCTTGCCGGTGCCGGCGGCCGCCAGCACCAGCAGCGGGCCGTCGCCCGCCGTGGCCGCCGCCAGTTGTTCAGGGTTGAGGATGCCTGCATAGTCGATCATGTGTCGCGTGTTCCGTCGTGCACCACAGGCGCATCGGCAAGACGCACCACGGGCATCTCCAGTGTCCCGGCCCAGGAGTGTTCGGCATGGCGGGCGTAGTCGCGGATGCGCTCATCGAGGCGCCCGAGGCCGAGCGCCTCGGGGGGCGCGCCCCGGTCCAGCACCGCCAGGGCGACAGCTGCCGCCGTGAGCCGCGACGGATCGCGCAGCAGGACATAGGCGCCCGGCTGGCCGGCGGTCTCGGCAACCAGTCCGGCCTGCTGCAGATCTTCGATCACGTCGTTCAACAGCCGCACGGAGAGGCCGCGGCGCCGCGCGAAACAGGCGGCCGCAAGCGGCCCCTCTCCCGCCTGCATAACGCGCGCCATCTCCGCCGCCACCGCCAGCGCCATCTGCCAGCGGGCCCGGAGCGACGCGCGCCGGGAGGCCTGTTCCTGCCCGTAGGCCGAAGCATGCTGGCAGGCGAAGGCGATCTCCGCGCCCAGGAGCACGATCTGCCAGCTCGTGTAGATCCAGGCCAGCATGATCGGCACGACCGCGAATCCGCCGTAGAGCTTGCTGTAGTTGATCACGCCCACCTGGAGCCGGGCACAGAGCCAGAGCCAGGCCAGGAAGCATACGGCGGTGAATAGGCCGCCCGCCAGGGCCGGGCGGATCCGCACGCGCGTGTTGGGCACGAACAGGAGCATGACCACGAAGAGCGCCACCGTGAGCAGCAGGGTGGTTCCCTGGCGCAGCAGCAGCCCGGTCCCGCCCGCAAACCAGCCTGGACCGACCCATCCGTCGAAATGGCGCGCAACGATGCCGGCCATGGGGAGCGTGGTCGCGGTCAGGGCCAGGAAGGGGACGACGATCACCAGCGTGAGGTAGTCGGCGCATTTGCGCCATAGCGAGCGTCCGGGCGCGTTCCAGACCTGGTTGAAGCTGTGCTCGACCTGCGCGAGCATGCTGACCGCCATCCACAGCAGCAGGACCAGGCCGATGCCTCCCAGCGTGCCAAAGCCGATCTGCGCGATCTGGTCGAAGGCCCGGTCGACATAGCGCGTCATCTGCGCGGCGAAGTCCGTAATCCTGCCGGCCTCCTGGCTCTCCGCGCCCGAAGCATGCAATGCCATCTGGTTGCCGAAGCGCGCGATCTCGCTCCGGATCCGCTCGCGGGCGATCATTTCGCCGCCGAAGACGCGCGCCAAGGCCAGGCCCAGCGCCAGCAGCGGCATTATCGCCATCAGAGTGTAGTAGGTCAGCGCCGAGGCATGCAACTGGCAGGCGTCATCGCGGTATCCGCGCCATACGAGGTTGCAGACGCGCAGGACACCGACGACGTTCCGGCGCGCCCGGCCGAGCCCGTCGAGATCGAAGTCCCACAAGTCGGCGCCTGGCAGGTTCAGCCAGCGCAGGAGCGGCGGGCGCCTCGTTTGCTTGCCGGTATCCATGGCCGTCCGCCGCAGGCTGCTAGCGGGCGCTTCCAGCCGCCTTGGCCACGGGAGGATCCGCCGCGACCGGCCATTCCAGGGTGAGGCTCACGCGGTGGCGCGCAATGGCATTGGGCAGGCCGCGGATCGTCAGCGCGGTCACGCCGCAGTAGGGATTCTCCTGCTCAAGCCGCTCGATCAGCGCCAGCACGGAAGCATAGCTGCCCTCGCCGGACACATCCACGACATACCGCGTGAAATAGGATGAGGCGTCCGCTTGCCCGGACTTGGTGGGCGCGGGTTTCCGGGACGGCGTCCGCCCGCGGCCCGCCGCGGTTTTTACCGGTGTGGGCGTCTTGCCGATCTCACGCACCAGGCTCAGGTTGAAACCGGTCTCAGCGGCCAGGCGGTAGATGTCGCGCTGAACGGGAAAGGAGCCCAGCACCGGACGCAGGACATACAGGTTGGTCTCCATGCCCAGAGCCTCCATCCCGAGGGCATGCTGCTGCCGGGTCTCGGACAACTTGCGCACCGATTCCAGAGCCTGATCCGTGGCGCGCAGGCGCTTCTCCAACTCGGCCTCGATCTTCGTCCGCTGCCTGTTCATCGGCAGTATAACGTACAACAGAACGAGCACTCCCGCCGCCACGGCCGCAAGGAATGACAGGCACCACCGCATGGCGCCGGAACCGTTCCTGCGCGCATCTTTCACCGGTACCTCCTGGCCGCCTGGCGGCAACGGATCTCGAAGAGGCTGTCGCGGGCATTATCAACCCGCGGATCGACACGGATTCCAACCGGGGTGACCTTACCAAAACCGCCATCCTCCGGCACATCGCGCAAGGCCTGCATGAAGGCCTCCAGCCTGGCATCGCTGTCATCGGTCGCGGTGCGTCCCGCGATCATAATTTCATAGCGGCGCGCGGCATGCCCGTCGTCATCCGCCAGGGCATGCGACAGGCTGACTTCCGTGAGCTGTATGTCGGCCGGCACGCAGCGGGCCAGATGCAGCAGACGCAGGGACGCCGAAATCTGCACATTGCTGAATGCGGCCAGTTCCGCCTGCCGGCGCTCGATCTCCAGGCACTCGGCGCGCAGCTTCTCGGCGTACTCGTGGTCGGATCTGATCCGTGACCACTGGGTCGCCGCCCGCTTCAGGCGGATCCCGGCATCCTTCAGCAACACATAAGAAAGGATACCGTAAAGAAGGATGGCCGCGACGGCCACCAGCGCGCCGACGCGCACAACCAACTTCATTACCATGACGCCCGGATTGCGGCGCTCATCCATTGCCAGGAGGTTGATATGCGCGTTCATGCGACCTCCAGCAGGTTGAGCGCCGCGCCGGTGGCGGCGGCAAAGGGAGCTTCATGGCCCTTCACCCCGTCCGGAATGGCGTTCGGCGCCAGATCCATGCCGCTCCAGGGCTTCAGGACTTCGGGCTGCAGTCCGACCTGCGCCTGGAGCTCGGCGCAGAGGTCGCTGTTTGCCGCCAGGCCGCCCGAGAGCAGTATGCGCCGCAGCCGCTGCCCCGAGCGGCGCTCGGCAAAGTCAATGGCGATGCCGAGCTGCCGGAGGAAGACCTCGTAGGCCCGCTGCAGCGATGTTCGGACATCGATCGAGCCGATGTTCAGGATGTCGGCAGCCGTCGCGGCGTCGACCCCCAGATCCTTCATGACCTGCTCCGCCATGGCCGCGCCGCCCTGTGGAAACTGGCGGATCACCAGCGGCCGTCCCTTGTGGCAGAGGGTCATCGTGGTGATCCGCTCGCCCGCGTCGAGCACGAGATCGCACCCCTTTTCACCGGCGCCCGCGAAACGCCGCAGATAGAGCGACAAGGCCGCCAGTCCCGAGACCTCCACCGAACCCAGGCTGGGTTTGCCGGACGGAAACAGGTTCAGGAGACTCTCCACGCTGGACGCCGTCACGCCGGCCGCCAGCACCGGCACCTCGGAGCGGCTCTCGCTTTCGAATACCAGATGCCCGATCCGGGTCTCCGGCGGCCGGGGCACCCCGAGGAGATCGGCAAAGGCCGCCCCCTCGATCTTGTCCGCCGGAAGAGACAGAAGCTTGACACCCGCCTGAGGAAATGAGCAGGCCACCGCCGCGGACCAGCCCTGGAGGGGCTTAGGCAGCACCATGGGCGCCAAGCTGCCGTCGGTCGCGGAGAGGTCGATCCGGGGCAGCAGCCCGGCAGCCAACACCGTCAAGTGTCCCTGGCGATCGGCGCGCAGCCTCACGGCCTTGACGCCCGACGCGCCAATGTCGATGCCCACCACGTCGCGCACGCGCGGCCGCAGCCTGGCGAAATAACCTGCAAGATTGGTTGCCATGACGGATTAGTGAAATATCGCGATATGGTGATTAAAGCGCATCTAAAGGTGGAAACCAAGAAAAAAACGCAGCCCTTGTGCGTCCGTCACGGCTTCCCTCCGTCGGTACCGCGGCTCCGCGTAGAACCATTCGCCGCAGGCTGCGGGACAGAAGACGCGCGAAACCAGCGGGCGACGGGCCAATCGAGCCCCCGGCCAAGCATGTAGTTGTAGGTCGCGAGGCGCAGACCCGCGCCGAGCCGCTCCCAGTCGGGTGTGCCGGGCTCCTCGTATGGAATCTCGTTGCGCGCGAACCGGACGCGGCCGTGGGGTTCCGGTAGCAGGCGGATGCCAACGCTCCCCGGATCGCGGGCCAGGGGACTGTGGCACGTCAGCGCGAAGCGGTGCCAGTAGGCCGAATGCAGCAGGCCGCGGGCGAAGAGGCCGCGCACGAAATCGAGCGCCGCGAGCGCCTCGGCCCGCGTCTGCGTCGGAAAGCCGTAGATCAGGTAGGCATGCACCATGATGCCCGCCCCGGCGAAGGCCGCGCAGCACGCCTCGGCCTGTCGCAGGGTGATCCCCTTGTTCATCAACTGCAGCAGACGGTCTTGGCCGCACTCGAGTCCGCCCGTGACCGCGACGCAGCCGGACGCGGCCAGCGTCCGCGCCAGCGCCGGCGTGAAGCCCTTTTCGAAACGGACGTTGCCCCACCACACCAGATTGCCGGCGCGCGCCCGCAGCGCCTCGGCCAGCGGCCCCAACCACCCCGGCGCGAGCGCCTCGTCCGTGAAGTGGAAGGCCGTGCGCCCGGTCTCGCGGCTCAGCGCCGCCAGACGGGTGGCCGCCGCCTCGGGATCGGGCGCGACATAGCGCGCGATGTAGTCGACCGACGTGTCGCAGAAACGGCACCGCCGCCAGTGGCAGCCATGCGACAGGCGCACCTTGAGCCAGCATCCGTCGCTCCAGAGGCGGTGCATCGGATTGACCGACTCGACTATCGGCAGGTAGCGGTCCAGGTCCAGGGACGCGAAGTCCGGATGCTGCGCGGCCGCGCTGTCGAAAGGTTCCTCCGCTTCGCCGGCATGGTAGACCACCCGCCGCGCCTCGCGGCAGTAGGTGCGCAGCGGGCGGAACGGCGCCTGCCGGCAGACGTGCGCGGCCAGGCGGGCCAGCGGCTCCTCGCCATCGTCGAGGCAGATGAAGTCCACCCAGTCGAAGACCGCGGGATCCGTCAGTTCGCGCAGTTCGGTGTTGACGTAGCCGCCCCCCAGCGCGAGCCGCACTCCGGGCCGGCGCTGCCGCAGGCGCCGGGCCGCCAGCAGCGCGCCCGGCAGGCAGCCGGGAAACGGCACGGTGAGCGCCGCCAGCGCGGGGTCGTGCCGCGCAGCCAGGTCGTCGACGAGCGCGTCGAGCTCGTCGGTCACCAGCGTCGGCGGCGCGGCCAGAGCGCGGGCCAGCGGCGCGAAGGTCGGCAGGGCAACCGCCAGCCGCTCGCCGTACCGCGAGAAGCCGAAGCGGGGATCCAGTCCGTCGCGGATCACGTCGGCCAGATCATCGAGCATCAGGCTGGCCAGCCACTTGGCGCGGTCGGCCACCGCCATCGGCCCCGCGGCGGCCTCGTCGAGACCCTGGTCGTCGACAGGCGCGAAACGCGGGCCCTCGGGCAGGAAGCCGCGCGTCGCCAGGCGGTAGGCGAGCTCGGGCTGCCGCCCCTGGAGAAAGCGCACCACGTCGTCGACGACGCGGATGTATTCCGGGGCGTGCCGCAGGAAGTGGCGCACGGAGGGCGACCGGTGTCGGGGATGCCGGGCGAGCTGCGACTGCGCGCGCGCGAGGAAAGTAGAAGAGAAGAGGCGCAGCACGAGCGCCAGGCTGAGGTCGGCTTGCGCCGGTTCATATCCGCGCGCGCGCAGGCTCGCGGCCAGCACGGCGGTGGCCGGATAGGGCGCATTGGCCTGGATCAGCGGGG
>CAYPJN010000103.1:0-7795 GCA_964411055.1 uncultured Lentisphaerales bacterium
TCCTGATCGTCAGCACGCAGCCGGAGGAGGGCAAGACCGTCTGCTCCAGCAACCTCGCCATGACCTACGCCATGGCCGGCAAGCGCACGCTGCTGGTGGACTTTGACCTGCGCCGCCCGCGCATCGGCCGCATGTACGGCATCGCTGCGTCCGACAACGACCGTTCGCGGAGCCTCGTGGACGTCATGGGCGCGGAGGACACGGAATCCTTCGACGCGCTGCCCTTCCCCTCGGGATACGACAACCTGGACCTGGTCGTTTCGCGCTCCAGCACACAGATCAGCCCCTCGACCATCATGGGTTCGGACGCCCTGCGCCGCTTCTTCGAGTGGGCGCGCGAGCGCTACGACCATGTCCTGATCGACTCCCCGCCGTTCGGCCTGGTCAGCGATGCCCTGGCGCTCGGCGTATTGAGCGATTCGGTGATACTCGTCTGCCGCCCCGAGCGCAGCCGCTACCGGTCCATCCGCCACGCCTTGCGGAGCATGCTGGAGTCCGGTGCGCGCGTGCTGGGCGTGATCGTCAACGACGTCGACTTCCGGGGCGGCGGCAGCTTCGGCAGCTACCATTATTCGCGCAACTACGGCTACAACTACTACGGCAAGTACGGCCGCTACGGCCGCTACGGCTACGGCTACGGCTACTATCACCGCGGCACCGCCGACGAGCCGGGCGCGGCGGCGCAGCAGACGGACGCGCACGACCGCGCCGCCAGCAACATCCTGGATGTCGACGACGATGAGTGACGATCCGTCCCCCGGCGCGCCTGTGTCTGCCGGGGCATGAGCCCCGGCGCTAGCGGATGGGCGGATCGAGGACGAGCAGGCCCAGGCTCAATGCTCATCGTCGCGCGCCGAGAAGCTCCAGTATTCGAGCCACCGCCGCGTCCACGCCAATGGTGGATGTGTCGATCCGCACATCGGGCCGTTCCGGAGACTCGTAGGGCGCAGAAACGCCCGTGAACGCCGGAATCTCGCCGGCGCGCGCGCGCCGGTAGAGTCCCTTCACGTCGCGCGCCTCGCAAACCGCCAGCGGCGTGTCGACAAAGATCTCGATGAAACGCTCCGGGCCGATGATATCGCGCGCCATCGCGCGGTCGGCGGCAAAGGGCGAGATGAAGGCGGTGATCGCCACCAGCCCCGCATCGTTGAAGAGCGCCGCCACCTCGGCGATCCGGCGGATGTTCTCCGACCGGTCGCGCTCCGTGAAGTCCAGATCGCAGTTCAGCCCGTGCCGGATGTTGTCGCCGTCCAATAGAAAGGCCAGCATGCCGCCGTCGTGCAGCCGCCGCTCCAGCGCCTTGGCCACGGTCGTCTTGCCCGACCCGCTCAGCCCGGTCAGCCAGATGGTGACCGGACGCCGGGCACCCGTGATCCGTGTGCGCTCCGCAAGGCTCACCAGGCTGGTCTCGCGGCGCAGCGCCCGCTCCCCGGCCGGCGCCCGCGGCTCGGGCTGCACCAGCCGGTCGATCAGCATGCCCGCGCCGACCGTGGCGTTGGTCAGGGGATCGATCAAGATCAGGGCGCCCGTGGCGCGGTTGGAGGCGTACGGATCCCAGGCTATCGGCTGGAAGCACTCGAGGCCCACGCGCCCGATCTCGTTGAGCCCGAGCGTCTCCGCCGGCTGGCGGTGCAGCGTGTCGGGATCGACGCGGTAGCGCAGCGTGGCCACCGTGCCGCGCAGCACGCGGGTCGTGTGCTTGACCAGGTAGGCGGCCCCCGGACGCAGCGGCGTATCGCTCATCCAGACCAGCAGCGCCTCGGCCTCGCGCGAGTACTGCGGCATGTTGTGCGGCGGACAGAGCATGTCGCCGCGGCTGATGTCGATCTCGTCCTCCAGGCAGAGCGTGACCGACTGCCCCGCCACGGCGGTGGGCTGGCTGCCCGCGAAGGTGACGATCGACTTCACGCGCGTGCGCCTGCCGGACGCCCGCACCACCAGCTCGTCTCCGGCGCGCACGACGCCGGAGGCGACCTGGCCGCAGAAGCCGCGGAAGTCCCGGGTCGGACGGTTGACCATCTGCACGGGGAACCGGAAGTCGATCAGGTTGCGGTCGCCGCCGATCTCCACGTGCTCGAGATGCGACAGGAGCGGCGGCCCCTCGTACCACGGCATCCGGTCGCTGCGGGTCACGACGTTGTCCCCAAGCAGGGCGCTGACCGGCAGGTAGAGGATGTCGGGGATCTGGAACTTGGCGGAGAAGGCCGCGTAGTCGGCCCGGATCTGATCGAAGACCTCCTGGCGGTAATCGACCAGATCCATCTTGTTGACGCATACGACCAGGTGGCGGATGCCGAGCAGCGAGGCGATGAAGCCGTGGCACCGGGACTGCGTCAGCACGCCGTGCCGGGCGTCGATAAGGATGATGGCCAGGTGCGCCGTGCTGGCCCCCGTGGCCATGTTGCGCGTGTACTGCACGTGACCCGGCGTGTCGGCGATGATGAAGCGCCGCCGCGGCGTGGAGAAGTAGCGGTAGGCCACGTCGATCGTGATGCCCTGCTCGCGCTCGGCCTTGAGCCCGTCGGTGAGCAGGGCCAGGTCGACCGTGTCGCGGTTGAGCCGCCGCGAATCGCGGTTCAGCGCCGCGAGCTGGTCGTCGTAGATCGCCTTGCAGTCGTTCAGCAGACGCCCGATGAGCGTCGACTTGCCGTCGTCGACGCTGCCCGCGGTGGTGAACCGCAGCAGTTCAGCCTCGCGGTTGGCCCTGAGCAGCGCCTCCACATCCTGGAACCGGGAAGCCTCCATCAAAAATAGCCCTCGCGCTTCTTCTGCTCCATCGAGCTGTCCTGGTCGTGGTCGATGATCCGCGTGATGCGCTCGGAATGCCGCGTGGTCATCATCTCCTGGATGATCTCGCGCACCGTACGCGCCTCCGAGCGGATGGCCCCCGTGCAGGGCCAGCAGCCCAGCGTGCGGAAGCGGCAGACGACGGTCTCGGTGCGCGCGCCCGGCGGCACGCGGGCCGGATCGATCACGGGAATCAGAAGGTTGTCGCGGACGATCACCTCGCGTGGTGCCGCGAAATACATCGGCACCACAGGCAGGTTCTCCAAATGGATGTAGTGCCAGACGTCGAGCTCGGTCCAGTTGGAGAGGGGGAAGACACGGATCGACTCGCCGGGGTCGACGCGCGTGTTGTAGAGGTTCCACAGCTCGGGCCGCTGGTGCTTCGGATCCCACTGGCCGTGGCGGTCGCGGAAGGAGAAGATGCGCTCCTTGGCGCGCGACTTCTCCTCGTCGCGCCGGGCGCCTCCGAAGGCTGCGTCGTGGCGGCCGGCCCGCAGCGCCTGCAGCAGGGCCTGCGTCTTGAGCGCGGCGCAGCACTTCACCGTGCCCCAGGCCCACGGGTCGGCCCCCGCCTGCTGCGCCTCGCGGTTCGTGTGGACGCGCAGTTCCGCCCCGATCTCGCGGCAAAAACGGTCGCGGAAGGCGATCATCTCCGGAAACTTGAGCCCGGTGTCCACATGCAGCAACGGGAAGGGGATCGGCGCGGGATGGAAAGCCTTGCGCGCGAGATGCACCATCACCGACGAGTCCTTGCCGATCGAGTAGAGCATCACGGGGCGTTCCATCTCGGCGACGACCTCGCGGATGATATGGATGCTCTCCGCCTCTAGATGTTCGAGATTGCTTTGTCTGAAGAGATCCATGGCGATGCCCGGCGGGTCCGACGGCGCTCCTAGCCCAGACGTCCGTGCGTGCGGTACCACGCGACAAACGCCGGTATGCCGAGGGCAATCGGCGTCGTCGGCTCGAAGCCCAGCTTCGCGCGGATGCGGCCGATGTCGGAGTATGTTGCCGGCATGTCGCCCGGCTGCATGGGCAGCAGTTCCAGTCGCGGCTCGACACCCAGCGCCACGCCCAGGATGCGGATCAGTTCCATCAGCGGTTCCGGACGGTGGTTGCCAATGTTGAAGATCTCGCACGGCTCCAGGCCCTCGTGCCGGATGCAGGCTGCCACGCCGGTGACGATGTCGTCGATGTACGTGAAGTCGCGGCGCATCTCGCCCCGGTTGTAGACCGGAATCGGCCGGCCCGCGAGCATCGCCTTGGTGAAGCTCCAAACCGCCATGTCGGGACGCCCCCAAGGGCCGTAGACGGTGAAGAAGCGCAGGCCGATGGTCTGCAGCCCGTAGAGATGCGTGTAGGTGTGCGCCATCAGCTCGTTGGCCTTCTTGGTGGCGGCATAGAGGCTGACGGGGTGGTCCACGGGATCCGTCTCGGAGAAGGGCAGTTTGGTGTTGCCGCCGTAAACGCTTGAGCTCGACGCGTAGACCAGCCGGCGGACGCCGTGGTGGCGGCACGCCTCGAGGATGTTCAGAAAACCCACTACGTTGGCCTGGGCGTAAACATGCGGGTGGTCGATGGAGTAGCGCACCCCAGGCTGGGCGGCCAGGTTGCAGACGACCTCGGGCTGGAAGTGGCGGAACGCGTCCGTGACGGCATCGAGATGGCTGATGTCGGCCTCGTCCGCCGTGAAACGCGGATGCCCGGCCAGTTCGGCATGCCGGGCGCGTTTGAGCTCGACGGAGTAGTAGGCGTTGAAGTTGTCGATCCCGTGGACCACGTGCCCCTCCGCCAGAAGCCGCTTGCAGAGGTGCATGCCGATGAACCCGGCCGAACCCGTCACCAGAATCTTCATGGCGCCCAAAATAGCATGTTCGGATGGGGTGGTCAAAGCGCTTTGCCGGTGCGCAGGCGGATCGTCTCCTGCACACGGGGCACGTACATGCGCGTCTCTAGCGGCAGCCGCGCGGCGATGCCCTCGTAGCTCCTGGTTCCGGAGCGTTTCAGCTCGCCGGCCACGCGTCCCTGGCCGCAGTTGTAGGCCGCGAGCACCAGCGGCCAGTCGCCGAAACGCCCGTGTAGCCGGCGCAGGTAGCGCGCCGCGGCGCGGCCGTTGGCCTCGGGGTCGAGCCGCTGGTCGGGATCGGCGGTAGATAGTCCCAGCGAGCGCGCCGTGGCCGGCATCAGTTGGAAGAGACCCGCGGCACCGGCCGGACTCCTCGCCCCGGGCTCGAAGCGCGATTCGACCTCGGCCACCCATACCAGCGCCTCCGGAACCCGCTCCTCGCGGAAGACGGCCTGCAGCCGCGGCACAAGCCCGGCCGCCCGCGGCGGCAGCGGATGGGTGGCCGCCTTGCGGCGCCAGTAGTCGGCGCGGGTGGCCGCCTCGACGCGTCGGCGCTCGACCGGTGGCGCGGGCACGGTCGCCCGCCGCGGAGCGTGGGACGGACGCGGCGGCGGCAGATCAGGCCGCGCCGCGCGCACCGTGATCGTTCCCTTGGGAGGCGGCGGGGGTGGCGGCAAGACTATGGCCTTAGGCGCCGGCGCCGGTGCCGGCGCGGTTTCGGGAACCTGTTCGACGGCCGCGCGGGCCGCCTCGTAGTAGTCCAGCCGCGCCGCGAGCCAGGCGCCATAGGGCGCAAGCGCCTCGTACTGTTCCGCCCAGGCGACCAGTTGGCGGGCCTCGTCGGCGTAGGCCGCGATCTGCTCGATGGAGCGGGCGTTGAGGCCCTCGCTGACATCTCCAAACCACGACTGGACGACGTCCATCACCTGCCCGCGGTAATCGTCGTCGCGCACCAGCCGCGCTACCTGTCCCGCGGTCTGCACGCTCCAGTCACGGACACGGACCCAGCCGTCCGCGAGCGGCCCGCCGCCGCCATCGGTTGTCGCGCAGCCGGCGGCCAGCAGCAGCAGCGCGCCGGCGACATGGCCGGCGCCGCGGTGTCGGCGGACGGGCATCACCTGGCGCGGCCGGGCAGGGCTGCGATCTCCTCGACCATCCGCGCCTTCATGGCGGCGTGGTGTACCAGGGACGGGGAGTAGGCGGCGGGCGTCTTCATGCGTGTCCTTTCGGTGTGGTGCGGCGCTACGACGCGTCGGGGTGATGCGGTGGCCGGCGACGGAGCGCGATGAGCAGGATGCATGCCTCGTACAGCAGGCACATGGGAATGGCCATGGCGATTTGCGAGACGGGATCCGGCGGGGTCAGAACCGCCGCGAGGATGAAGATGACAACGATGGCGTGGCGCCGCTTGTCTCGCAGCATCCGGGCGGAGACGATGCCCATGAAGCCCAGCGCCAGCAGCACGAGCGGCAACTGGAAGGCGATGCCGAAGGCCAGCAAGGTCTTGACGATCAGCGCAACGTAGGTTTCGAGCTGCAGCGGCCAAAGCTCGATGCCCATCCAGTCGTTGACGCGGAAGAGGGCCTTGATCGCCAGGGCGAGCGTGGTCCGGTAGGCCAGCCACACGCCGCCTCCGAAGAGCAGGGCCGAGAGCAGCAGCGAGCCGCGGACCGCGTGGCGCTCGCGCGGCGTGAGTCCGGGGAAGACGAACTGCGCGATGAAGAAGAGCAGGAACGGGAGGCTCAGCAGCAGCCCCCCCCAGAGCATGATCCTGAATAGGATGCTGAAGCCGATTCCCAATTGCTGACCGCGGACCAGCGCCTCCGGGTCGTGGCCGGCCAGCGCCAGCGGCAGCAGCAGTATCTCTAGCACACGCGGGGCCAGCGGCGCGACCGCCAGCGTGGCCGCGAACCAGGCCGCCAGGCAGCGCACGACGCAGGTACGCAGGTCGGCCAGATGCTCCAGCAGCCCGCGTGGCGGGTCGTCAGGGCGGCGCATTGCCCCGGTATCCGCGCTCATGGAACCGGCGGCTCCCCGTCCGTCACGGGCGGCCGCGGGGGTTCCGCCGCCGCATTACCCGCCGCCGTTCCGTCCGGCTTGACGGTCTCGTCGCGCGCGTCATCGTCCTCCATATCCGCCTTGGAGACCTGTTCCCGCAACTGCTCGGCCGCCTGGTTGATCCTGGCGATCCAGCGTCCCAGGCTGCGCGCGAGCCCGGGAAGCCGACGCGGCCCGTAGACGACAAGGGCGACCAGAAAAAGCAAAAGCCACTCGCCCGGCCCGACGGAGTCGAAGAGCAGGGCAAGTGGCATCGGAACGCCGCCAGGCAATGGCCGGCCCTCTACTCGTAGAGCGCGAACTCGCCGCGGCGGTTCAGGCGCCAGGCGGACTCGCCCGTGCCCTGGACGGCGGGTCGCTCCTCGCCGAAACTGCGCGACTGGATGCGGTCGGCGGAGATGCCGAGGCCCACAAGGTAGCTGCGCACGGAGAGGGCGCGCTGCTCGCCCAGCGAGAGGTTGTACTCGTTGCTGCCGCGCTCGTCGCAGTGCCCCTCGACGATCAGCACGCTGCGCGCATTCTGGTTGAGATACTCGGCGACCTTCTCGATCTTCGAGACCTCCTCCGGCGCGAGCTGGAACGAGTCGTAGCCGAAATAGACGGGCGCGAAGGTCAGACCCTCAAGTCGCTGGTGCGTCTCGGTGAAGGGCTGGCCAGTCAGCGGGATGCCATCCGCGTCCAGGATTTCGGGAATCACGGAACCGTCCAGGCCAAGGCCCGTGGGGGTCTTGTCCTTCTTGGAGCATCCCGTGCCGAGAACGAGCGTGCCGAGAACCAGCAGCGTTGTGACCTTGTAGAACGTGCGCATCTTCTCTCCGTTTTGGATGGATCCGGCTATGACGAGATTACTTGACCAGGCGCGCGGACCACTCGGGCGAAACCCAATGGCCCTCGCGTGCGAATAACGTTACCGGAGGATCGCCCTGCGTGTCAAGCACAACGATGGAGGCGCGTCCGCGTCCGCCACTGCGGCTGCAGACGATGTGCCGCCCGTCGGGCGCCCAGGAGGGGTCCTCGTGGTCGGGGCCGGAGGTGATGACTTCCGAGCGTCCCGTGGCCGGATCCAGCACGGCGATCTGGTAGCCGTTCTGCCGCGTGCAGCAG
>CAYPJN010000104.1:0-7793 GCA_964411055.1 uncultured Lentisphaerales bacterium
GGCAAGCCGGGTGGTCCGTGAACGATCATTGGCGTGGAGGAACCTTGTGGCTCGTGTTGTGTTGGTCAACCTGATGGCCTACCTTCTGGGGTGCTTTTCCGCCGGCTATCTCGTGGTCTTCCTGGCACGGGACGCGATATCCGCACGCACGCGAGCGGATGGAATGCCTGCGTGGCGGAAACCCGGCACGCGTCACGAAGGGACGGGCGGGCGCTTAACGGCGATGGGCCAGGAAGGGGTTCACGCGGCATTCGGTGGCCATGGTGGTCGCCGGACCGTGGCCCGGGATGACCCTCCAGTCGCCGGGCAGCGCGGCGAGCCGCCTGAGCGAGCGCGCCAGCTTGGCCCCGTTGCCCCCGGGCAGGTCGGTGCGGCCGACCGTCCCGGCGAAGAGCGTGTCGCCCGTGAACAGCAGACTACCGTCCTCCAGTCCTAGGCAGATGCACCCCGGAGAATGACCGGGGGTGTGGAGCACCTTCGCCTGGAGGGAGCCCGTGACAATCATGTCGTCATCGTCAACCGTCTGCAGCGCGGCGGGGCGCTGCGGCACTGTGACATAGGGCGGCAGGCGGTTCAGCGGGCCGAAGGCCCACGCCGCATCCGCGGCATGCATGTGCACGGGCGCCTCCGGATAGGCACGCGACAGGTCGTCCAGCGCGGCGATATGGTCGATGTGTCCATGCGTCAGGAGAATGCGCGCCAGCGTCAGGCCGCGCTGTCCGAGGGCCGCGAGGATCGTGCCGCCATCTTCGCCGGGATCGACCACCCATGCCTCGCGCTGGCCGGGCGTCCAGAGCAGGGCGCAGTTGACTTCGAACGCGCCCACGGTAATCAGATGATGCTTCATTCAGCCCTTCAAGGGGCGGTTGGCGGCATCGAGGCGCACCACCCGGGGCCGGTGCGCGGCGGCCTCGGCCTCGGTTGCCTCGCACCAGCTCATGACGATCAGGCGGTCGCCCACCTTGCCCTTGTGCGCGGCGGCCCCGTTGAGGCAGACCTCGCCGCTGCCGGGCCGGCCGGGGATGGCGTAGGTCTCGAAGCGCTCGCCGTTGGCCAGGTTGGCCACCAGGATCTTCTCGAAATCGCGCATGCCGGCCGCGGCCAGCAGCGACGCGTCCACCAGCAGGCTGCCCTCGTACTCCAGGTCGACACGCGTGATGCGCAGATGGTGGAGCTTGGATTTCAACAGTGTCATCGTCATGCTTTTCTCTCTTGGGCCGGCCACTGGCTCTCCTGCGTAAGGGCGGGGCCTCTGGCGACACGGCCGCCGCGGCCGGGCCTCATGGCGGCGTCGTCTCCCGCGGCGGCGCGCGCCGCAGTGCGAGTTGCGGCTCGGTGCCCGCGCGGAGGCGTCCTATGTTGGCGCGGTGGCGCGCGATGATCAGCAGGGCCAGGAGCGTCAGCGCCGTCGGCAGCAGCCACCCCTCCGCCGGCCGGAAGGGCGGGAACCAGATGGCGACGCCCAGCACCACGGCCGCCACGATCGAGGCTAGCGAGACATAGCGGCCGATGACGAAGACGACGATCCATCCGGCGAGGCCCAGCCCGACGGCGGCCGGCGCCACGCCGAGCAGCATGCCGGCCGACGTCGCCACGCCTTTGCCGCCCTTGAAGCGGAGGTAAACCGGCCACGTATGGCCCACAACCGCGCAGATCCCGCCCAGCAATCGCCAAGCGTCGGGCGCCTGCGGAGGGGCATCCAGCAGCCGGGCGGCCAGCGCGGGGATGACCGCGGTGCCGCACCATCCCTTGCCCATGTCGAGGACGAAGGTGGCGATGCCCCAGCCTTTCCCGACGGAGCGGAAGACGTTGGTGGCGCCGATGTTGCGGCTGCCGACGGCGCGGATGTCTACGCCGCGCCAGCGGGCGATGAGCAGTCCGAAGGGAATGGCGCCGAGGAGGTAGGCGGCCAGTCCGGTCGCGATCGCATAGAGAAAGGTGTTCATCGGATATGCCGCCGCAGGCCACTGGACCTGGCAAGACAGGCGGCCCATTTTACCAGAATCCCCCGCCCGGCGGAAGGGGTGCACGAAAACTGCCACTCCCCTACTTCTATGTCGTGCGCCCCGGCGGAAGGGCGTGCTTGACGGATTGGATGGGCACTGGTATTGTACGCCTTCAAACCGGCACCACATCGGGGCGTAGCGCAGCCTGGTAGCGCGTTTGCTTGGGGTGCAAAAGGTCTGGGGTTCAAATCCCCACGCCCCGACCATTCTTAAGTCGTTAAAGATCAAGGATTTACGGGGATTATCGACATGTCGGGCCGGCCGTTTGGCCGGCCATTTTTTTGTTCAAATGTTTGCCACTTGTTTGGTCATCGGCTTAGCTTTCTTCCGACAGGGATTTCGGAAACGAACCTTTCTACGATACGACGCCCGGGACGCCGGGAATCTACCGCGAGCCATCCCTCCGCAAATTCTACCTCACCGGATACCACGTCAAGAACCGCGTTCTATGGGGCACTGACGGCATCGCCAACAACTACCCCCGGCTCATACTCTCTACTGGTTGAAGAAAGACAAGCCGATTTTCGACGGTATCGTACGCGATGTCGAGATGGCGCGACTTCCTTTCGAGGATCCGCTGCGCGACTATTCCGACATCTTCGAGCTCGCGACCGCGAAGAACTGGAGGGCTCGCTTCCACGCGAGCCGTTAGCGCAAGAACTGGAGCATGATGCGGCGACAGGTTGCTTAGCAGACTCTCGCAGTTTTGGATTGGGGCATTCCGGAGGACAGCATTAATTATTTTTGATACACTGAAAGGAACACCATGAACAAGACTTTTTTGTTATCACTGCCCGCGGCGTTTGCCGCGGCATGCGTTGTAGCTCAGAATCCGGCGACCGCACCCGCGGCACCGGTCGAGACCAACTACGCCGCGAAGGCGGCGGAGGTCCAGAAGGCCGTCGGGAAGTTCATCGACGAGAACTGCAAGGGCGCTACGGCGAACTACAACAACTTCGGCTACGACAAGGCGATTGCCACGCTCGAAGCCGAGTTGAAGGATTTTCCGTATCCCAACGCGCAGCGCATCGTGCTCATGAAGACGCTGGCCTACGCCTATCTCGACCGCGCGCAGGACGCGAACAAGGCCGACATCGCGAAGGGACACAAGCTTCTCGAGGACGCGACGAAGCTTCCCGGTCTCTCCGGCGGCGACCTCTACAGCGCGAAGATCAATCTCGCGGAGATCCTCTGGATTGAGTACCGCCGCGACGAGGCGGTCAAGATCTACCAGGAGTTCCTCAAGCCCGAGATCCATGTCCACCAGCGCAGGTTCCTTGAGGGCAAACTGCTCGCCTACACCCGCGAGACGAAGGGCGCGGACGCCGCGCTCGCGATGTACCGCGACACCTTCGGCTACGGCGCCGACGAGAACGCGATGAAGAAGTACTACCTCGACAACGGCATGCGCGACAAGGCGTATCCCATCATCGTGAAGCAGATCGCCTCGCTCGCGGCCAAAACGCCGCTCAACGTCCTCAAAAATGCAGCCAGCGAGCTCTACAGCGCCGTCTCTCCGCACGACCTCGCAACTCTCAAGGCGAAGTTCGATCCGCAGTACGCGAAGCTCACCGCTATCAATCCGCGTGCCGGCGAGAATATATTCTCCGGCATCAGAGTCGATTGGTCCGGCAGCGGCGCGCTCGACAGCGTCTCCGATCCCGGCACCAAGGAGTGGTTCCTCGACAAATACGTCGCGTGCGTCTCGAACAGCGCGTCCGTCTTCCCCGCCTTCGTCCAGTCGCGCCGCTGCGAGCTCCCCGCCGACAAAATGATGCGTCTCGCCAAGCTCGCGATCGGCTATGCCGAGGCCAATCCCGGCATGGTCGGAAGAATCAAGAAGGAGGATCTCTGGAGCGCGCATCTATATCCCGTCATCGCGGATGAGAACAACGAGGGCCGCGCCGTCAACAACGCCAACAACGTGCTGAAGACCAGCTTCCCGGCCGTTGCCACCAATGCTGCGGACAAGGCCAATTTCTACCTTCAGGCCGCCAAAATCGAGTACGAGCTCGGCCGCGAGGACGTTGCCCGCAAGTTCTACAGTCTGCGCGAGGCGATGCGCGCGCCGCAGAAGAACGCCGAGTACCTCTGCTCGTTCGTCACGGACATGCCGCAGGACATTCCGTCGGTTCTCGCTTCGCCCGCCTACAAAAAGCTTCCGCGCGGCGTCCTAGACAGCAAATACGGTCCGAACCTCAAGTTCCTTCTCGAGACCGACGCCGCCATCACCGGCCGCGTGATCGGCGACAACGCCGGCATCTCCGCCCCGACCGAGTTTGTCTGCTGGGCCGACCGCTTCGGCTTCAAAATCTTTTTCCGCTCCTACGAGAAGAACACAAAGGCGATGCGCGATGGCTTCGCCGAGCCGATCGGCTACGAGATGTACCTCGCTCCGACGCTAGAGGTGCCGTACCACTGCATACTCAACCACGCGGCCTCCGCGGATGGCCTCGACATGACCTTCTCCACACAGTACACCGGCCCGAACGACCACGTGCTGCTCAACCCGAAGATGCTCCGCTCGTCCTATCAGATTCTCAACGACGGCGTCGCCATGCTCATCGACTTCCCGTGGAGACTCTTCTACGGCTTCGTTCCGAAGAACGGCGACAAGTGGCATTTCGAGCCCATCCACTGGGTGGACGGCGGCATGACGTGGGGCGGCAGCCAATCGGTCCACAACCGCTCCTCATGGGGCGTCATCAAGTTCGACGGCATGACTCCCGAGTCCGTAACCGCGATCAAGCGCGCGATTCTCCCCGCCGCTGCCGCGACATACCGCAACGCGCTCTCCGCCCGCGCCAACGGTTGCATCGACCAGTGGATGGACAACGAGCTCGGCGACCGCGACTTCTACCTCTCCGTCCTCAAGCCCTTCATCGAGGCCAGGAAGTGGAACGAGGATGTCGCGCTCGTCAAGGCCGACATGACGGACGCCGACGCCGTCCGCATCTTTGACGCCGCCGCCAAGGACTGGATGAACATCACCGAGGTCGTCTCCAGGCTCCGCACCGACTATCTGCGCGATAAGCGCATGAGCGAGTAGAATTCTTGAAGAGGAGATAACTGAAAATGAATTTCAAAACATTTGTCCTCGCCTTCGCGGTGATGACCGCGGGATTCGCAATGGCCGACGCCAACCGCGTCTACACATACCAGGCGGAGCGCGCCAATACGCAGTCCGCGAAGAACCGCGTCAAGGTCGAGGCCGACCTCAAGGCCGCGGAGCAGGAGGCCGGCGGTGTCACGTGGTACGCCGTCCCAGCGATGAGCGACGTGATGCGCCTCCCGGACACATGCCCTGTTGACGGCACGCTTCGCGGCGATGTCGAGGTCGTGCTCGCCAGGGGCGAGTACGAGCCGGCGTCGTTCGAGCTCTTCGCGTTCGACAATTTCAAGGACGTCGCGGTTACCGCATCGCCCCTCAAGAGCAAGACCGGCGCGACGCTTTCCGCCGACAACATCGACCTCACGGTCTCGAAACCCTGGTTCCAGAACGGCAACGGCTGGATCAGCTACTTTGCCGACTACGGCCTCAAGCTGACTCCGGAACTGCTGCTCCACGACGAGAATCTCATCAAAACCGATCTCGACCCGAAGAAGCCGGCCAACTACGCGCGCCTCACCGTCAACGAGAACGGCAAGAAGGTGACGAAGTACTGGTGGATCTCAGCGCCTCGCGACATAGGCACCATCCTCCCGATTTTCAACGAGGGTTTTGCCGACGCCGACAAGCTTTTGCCGGTTGCCCTCGACCGCGACCTCTTCAAGCAGTTCGTGGCGACCGTCCACGCGCCCGAGAACCAGGCGCCCGGCGTCTATCGCGGCACGATCAGCGTCAGGCGCGGCGGACAGTCGCTCGCCGAGATTCCGCTTGCCGTCCGCGTGCTTCCGTTCGCACTACCCGAGCCGCATCCATACGTCAACATCGACGGTCCCTTTTACGTATCATTCATGTCGCACCACTTCAATCTGGGCTGGATTACCGGCAAAGCCGGCGGCGACACCGCGCTGGCGAACCAGATTTGGGAGAAGAGCCTGCGCTCCTACCGCGCGCACAACGTTCTCAATCCCGACATGAACACCTTCGCCCCCGGAAAGGCCGGCGAGGAGGAGCGCCGCCGCTACAAGGAGATCGGCTTCGCTACCAACGTCATGCACGTCGGCGGCGATGAAATGAAGCTTCCCTGGTTCAGCAACCACTACGGCGGACGTCTCAAGTACAACGAGTACCGCGAGCTCGAGCACTGCTTCGCGCGCAATGCCGAACTCTTCAGCAGATACTACCCCGGATGCATCTGCTGGACGGCCTACGGCGACGAGCCCGGCGTCGGTTTCGTCCAGGCCTACCGCAAGGCCTGGGAGTACACCCTCGGCACTCCGCTCTACATGACGGTCGCCGGACACGACGCCATCTTCAACAAGGGCGGCTATGTCTACCGCGGCAACCCGATGGGAACGTATCCCGACAGCGCCAACATGAAGCGCAAGGTCGCCAATTGGACGCAGATCGACCAGGACACGCTCATCAATTTCTACGCCGGACAGCACAACGGCAGCGAGAACCCGCAGTATGTCCGCTACCAGCACGGACTCCTCGGATACTTCAACGGCCTTACCGGCATCTACAACTACGAGTTCGCGATCGGCGACTCCGCCTACAACGACATCGACTGCGAGACTTACAAACCGATGGCCGTCTCGTACCTCTGCCGCAGCGGCCTTCTCGAGACGTTCGAGTATCTCGGCTTCCGCGAGGCGGTGGACGACATACGCTACATGACGCTCCTCAAGCACCTCTGCCGCGACGCCGGGGCCACCGGAGTCCGCGAGAACATGGTCGCCGCCCGCAAGGCCCTCCTATGGATCGCCAAGATCGACCGCGACCGCATGGACCTCAACGCCATCCGTCAGGAGGTCATCGAGCACATCCTCAAGCTGCAGAAGCTGCTGGCGATGAAATAGAATGCCGTCCAGCCGGTCAAACAGCGCCTGCAAATCTTCGCCGGCCAGCGCCGAAGGCAGGATGACCGGCAGCCCGCCGGCCTGCTTCACCGCATACATATAGGATTCGCCCACTGACACCAGACCAAACGAATCGGTTTATTGAATACAGTTTATGATAACGTCGCTGTCTTTAAGGCATTTGACGAGATTATCGCGATTGGAAATCAGGAAGCTCACATTGGCGGGCAATTTTGCGCGCGCGTCCTCCATGGCTTTTACGTTGATATCCAATATGCGAACCGTGTTTCTTCAGCAGCCGTCTTATTCATTACTGTTTCCCGTGACGTTCATGAGAAGGTTCATATCTCGATTTAATCCACGGCAAATCCGCCTTCAGACGTTTCCTTGTAGATGTTGGGCAGGTCATGTCCGTAAACAACGACAGGAAGTTGCTTTTCAGGTGGCTGAGCCGCTGGCTCCCGGATGCCGCCTGGCGTTAGGGTTTCAATGTGAGGATGATGCAGAATCGGGTGCGGCAATGCAAGCCGGAAGCGTGTTTCGTTCATGGATTACTTTTAAAGCTTTCTGGAATTGCGGATTCAAATCTTGCCGATGCAGCCCTCGGGGGCGTTCTCGGAGTCGGCCTCGAATCCGCAGACCTGTTTGGCGTCGGCTGCTACGAATGTCAGCACGGCGCTGGTTCAATGCTCATCATGCGGTAATGAATGCGGTAATGAATCGTAATGAAAGGGAATATGGTTGCGTGCCTGCCGGATTTCGGTTGCACGTCTGCCGGAATACGGTATGCTGGTCTCTTGTCGGCCGGGAAAATCAGCC
>CAYPJN010000105.1:0-7739 GCA_964411055.1 uncultured Lentisphaerales bacterium
GAAGCGTTCGGCGGGAGCGACGCCCAGAGCCTGGGCGCCCGTGGCGAACGCCAGTTCGCGCACACGGTTGATCAGCGTTTTGGACATGGAGGAGTCGACCTTTCGCGGCGATTCAGGAAACTTGCCCTTCACCCGGTCATATTCGAACATCGGCATCGGAGTGCTTCCGGTTGATCCAGACGACAATTCTGCTGCCGCGAAGATGTCCGCGACGGCCTCAAATGTAACTGGATAGCACAAGATGTGTCAACAGGTTTGCCCTTCGTCGGCATGACCGTTTCCAGGGCCTTCCTCGAGGGCCGTTGGATCCGACCCGGGAGACGGCTTCTTGCGCGCCAGCCCTGGCAAGCCGATAGGACGTGGACGATTTTCTGCAGCCGCTTGACGGCGGCGGTTTCTGGGCCTAAAGTCTCTCCCGTGAAGCGACTGCTCCTGTTCCTGACGGGACTCATGCTCCTGCCGCTCTGCTGGGGCGCCGCGCGCGCCCTGCTCGACCTCTTCCCCTTCGCCGTGGTCAACCATCCCCCATGGATCGCCCCCCCGGTCCTGGCCCTCTGCGCGGGATACGGCTGCTGGACCGTCGTCTACCTCTGCATGCCGCCCTCCGCCCGCGTATACATTTGGGGCCACGAGCTGACGCACGCACTCTGGGGCCTTCTGTCCGGGGCGCGGGTCGGGACGATCCGCGTGCGGTCGACCGGCGGCTCGGTGGCCCTCTCCGATGCGGGCTTGTGGACGACGCTCGCGCCCTACTTCGTCCCCTTCTACACGGTGATCGTCGTCCTCCTGCGACTATTGCTGGGGCTGGTGATCGACATGTCCCGCTGGGAACTGGCCTGGCTCTTCCTGGTCGGCCTGACCTGGAGTTTCCACATCACCTACACCCTGCGCAGCCTGCTGCAGCACCAGCCCGACATCCAGGCCTTCGGAAGGCTCTTCTCCTGCAGCCTGATCCTGCTGTTCAATCTGCTCCTGCTGGGCTACCTGCTCGTGGCCGCCAGCGCGGCCCCGCTGGCCACCTTCCACGCGCGGCTGCTCGACCGTGGTCTGTCCGCCTACAATGCCGCCGGCCGGATGGCCGTTAAAAGCGTGCAAGCCGGCCTCCGGCTGATCCCCGGGCGCCGGCCGGCACAATAAATCCGCGTCACCTACGTTGAAGAGACAGGGATGGGCGATGCCACCTCCATAATGGATTTCGCGACGCCTCCCGAACCGGGCGACCTGGAACTGGCGCGGGCCCTCCGGAAAGGGTGTGGGCAGGCCGCCGGGCGGCTTGTCGAGCGCCATGGAAGGTCGCTGATGGCCTATTTGAGAGCCAAGTCGCCCGACGCCGAGGATCTCTATCAGGAGACTTGGCTGCGCGCGATCCGGCGCATCGAGAGCTTCAAGGGCGGTAGTTTCCGCGCCTGGCTGACGGTTATCGCCCGCAACTGCATGATCGACCAGGCCCGGCGCCGGCGGCCCACGGTCAGTCTCGACGCGCACGACGGGGCGGGCAACAGCCTGTCCAACACCTTGAGGGACGCGGGCCCGACGGCCGCCGAACGGCTGGCGGGCGATGAGACGCGGCGGCTGATCGCCGGGCGGATCGCGGCGCTGCCGCCCGACCAGCGCGAGGTTTTCCTGCTGCGGACGCAGCAGGAACTGAGCTTTGCGGAGATCGCCCGAATGCTGGGCATCCCGCTGAACACGGCCCTGGGCCGGATGCACTATGCCGTGACCCGGTTGCGGCGCGAGCTGGGGATGAACGATGGAAACGCGTGAAGAACTAGAATGCCGGGCGCTGCAGGCCGCCAGCGGCGAAGCGCGCCTGAGCGACGAGGAACGCTGCCTGACGGCCGCGTGGTCGCGCGACGTCGACGCTCTGTCCAAGGCCGCGCGCGCGGCTTTCGACGCCGGCGCACCGTCTGCGGCTGTGGCTCTGGGGCCGGCGGCACGCCTGGCGCTCGACCGCCGGCGGCTGCGCTTCCGGCGCCTGCGCCTCGTGCGGCGCCTGGCCGCCGCCGCGGCGCTGGCGCTCATAGCGGGGGGCGCCCTGCTAATTCACGCGGAACGCCGCGAGCAGACGCGCCTGGAGCGGCTGGGCAACGTCCTCTTCCTGATCCGCGACGCGGATGCAACGGAGGAAGGCAACCTGGTCTCCGCCGCGCCGGTGACCCTGGAGGCTCTGGCCGAACAGCTCCGTCAACTGCAGTTCGTCAGCGACTGAAAGCCGCGACTGCCTGTTGCACGCGCTCGCCGATGGGCCCGGGGGCGGGCTCGAAGGTCTCGCCCGTGATCTGTTCGTAGGCCCGGATGTAGCGTCGGGAGGCCTCGATGCGCACCTCGTCGGGCAGTGCGGGCGGCGTGCCGTCACCGCGGAAGCCGCGCGCCGCCAGCCATTCGCGCACATACTCCTTGTCGAGCTTGCGCTGCTCCCGGCCCGCCGCGAAGAGCGCCGCGTAGGTGTCGGCATGCCAGTAGCGCGAGGAGTCGGGCGTGTGGATCTCGTCGCTGACCACCAGGCGCCCGCCGAGCAGACCCAGTTCGTACTTGGTGTCGACCAGGATCAGGCCGCGCGCGGCCGCGTGCTCCACGCCCGCCTGGTAGAGGCGCAGGCAGAGGTCGGACGCCTCGTCGAAGAGCGCGGGCGTGATCAGGCCCTCGGCGACGGCCTCGTCGCGCGAGATGTTGCGGTCATGCGCCTCGTGCTTGGTCGTCGGCGTCAGGATGGGGCTTTCCAGTCGCTGGTCCTTGCGCAGCCCCTCGGGCAGGCGGTTGCCGGCCATGACGCGCGCGCCGGCAGCGTAGTGGTGCCAGGCCGAGGTCTTGGTCACGCCGGTGATGTAGCCGCGGACTATGAACTCCAGCGGGAGCTGCCGGCACTCGGCCACGAGCATGATGTTCGGATCCGGCACGGCGAGGAGGTGGTTGGGGGCGACTTCACGCGTGTGCCCGAACCAGAAGGCGGCGAGCTGGTTGAGCACCTGTCCCTTAAAGGGGATCGTCCCCAGGATACAGTCGAAGGCCGAGATGCGGTCGGTCGTGACCAGCAGGCGCCGCCCGTCCGGCAGCAGGTAGCTGTCGCGGACCTTGCCGGATACGCGCCGCCCCACGGGAAGATCGGTCGCATCGAGTACGTTGTTCAGCTCTTCGCGGATGCGCGCGTCAGAGACCATTGGCGCTTTTCTCCGGCTTGCGGGCCACCTCGCTGATGGCGTTGATGAACTGGTTGACGTCGGCGAAGCGCCGGTAGACCGAGGCGAAGCGCACGAAGGCGACGTCGTCCACGCGCTCGAGCCGCTGCATGACCATCTCGCCGATCTCCTGGCTCGGGATATCGGATGATTCGCGCTGCTCAATCTCCTCGACAATATCGTCGACCAGATTGTCGATCTCCGCCGGACTGATGGGGCGTTTCTCGCAGGCGCGCATGATGCCGCTCATCAGCTTGAGGCGGCTGAACTCCTCGTGCCGCCCGTCGCGCTTGACCACGCGCAGCGTGTCCTTGACGATCTCCTCGAAGGTCGTGAAGCGCTGTCCGCACGCCAGGCAGGCACGCCGACGCCGGATGGCCAGGCCTTCGCGCGCCGATCGGCTGTCCAGCACCTTGTCATCCAGCTCTCCGCACTTGGGGCAACGCATGGGATCCTCCCGGTGCCGGGGGTTCAGCGACCGAATGCCCGGCTCACGGCCGCCGCCAGACGCTGCGGTTCCGTGGCCGTCAGCATCTCGCAGTGCCGGTCGTCCAGCGCCGCGACATGCTCGATGCGCGCGTCGGGCGCGTCGATGCCATAGACGATCACGGGCACGTCGCGCGTCCGCGGCATCTTCTGGAGCATGCCGACGACCGCGTCGGCGCTCTGGCCCTCCATCTCCAGGCGCATCAGGATCGCGGCGGGCGGCTGCATGACCGCGGCTTCCAGCAGTTCCGCCCCGTCGGCGAAGCCCCGCACCTCGCAGGCCGTGTCGCGCAGGGCCCTGACGATGTCCGCGCGGCGGGACGGATCGGGCTCGCCCAGCAGCACGAGAGGGAAGGCGGGCGGAGGCTCGCCGGGCGCGGCGGCGCCGCGCTGGAAGATTATTCGGCTCACTTCCATCGCCAGATCCTCGGGGTCGCACGGCTTGGCGATGAAGCCGTCGACCTGCTTGTCGGCGAAGTACTCGGCCATGCGGGCGCGGGCTGTCAGCACCAGCACGGGGTGGCGCATGCTGCCGTCCGGCAGTTGCAGACGGTCCAGCACGCCCATGCCACCCATGCCGGGCATGCTCATGTCCAGCACGATCAGGTCCGGCTTGAGAACGCGCAGCATCGCCAGCGCCTTCTCGCCGCTCTCGGCCTTGTGGACGCCGTATCCCTCGCTCTCAAGGAAATCGCCCAGCGTCGTCAACAGGCTCGCGTCGTCGTCAACCAAGAGGATGTTGCGCTTCATTTGCTCTCCCGGGCCGCGGCGCCGCTTCGTCGCCTTATTCGCCATGGCCGCAACATGCGCGATTATAGGGCATCCCGCGCCGCATGGTCAAGGGCGTGAAGCGTGAGGCGTGACGCGTGAGACGTGAGGCGTGACGCGTGAGACGTGAGGCGTGCCCCAGCAGGATTCAGGCGATTTATTCATCGCTTCTAACCGTTTGCTCTTAATTAAAGATTGTCCGCCGCAGCCGGAGCTGCCGCGAAGTTGCGCAGGCCCCAGGCCGCGCGGCGGCGGAAAGGTTGGCGGAAGGCGGTCTTGACCCGCCCGCCGTCCTCCAGGCACGCCAGGCAGGCGCGCGTGCAGGCGGCGGCCAGGCGGTTGGGCGCCGCGGCGGCGCAGGAGGTGTCGGGATACGCCCCGTTGCGGCAGAAGCGGCACGCCTCGGCGGTGTAGCGGCCGACCTTGACCGTCAGGTCACCCACCTGCATGTCGACGGCTTCCGCCGACAGCGCGCCGTTCGGGCAGCCGTTCACGCAGGCGCGGCACGCGGCGCGGTCGCAGATTTGTCCGCTGGGGAAGGGGGCATCCGCCTTGAGCGGGGCGTCGGTGATCAGCATGCCGAGGGCTTGGCGGACGCCGAACTGCGGTGTGAGCAAGGCGCCGTTGAAGCCGATCTCGCCCAGGCCGGCGAGCTGCGCCGCGACGCGGACATCGGGGGCCACGTTGGGCGCGGGCTTATCCGGCGACGCCGCCACGCCGTCGGGCCAGCGCTCGGGCGCCAGCAGCGTGCAGGGCACCGCCAGATAGCCGTTGTCCTCCAGGCGCCGGCAGAGGTAGTAGCCGGGTTTCGACGACAGGTAGCGGTTGACGCGCATCCAGAGCGTCCCCTCCTCGATCCCGCGGAAGTAGCTGCGCGGGATCTCGCGGCCGAAGACGACGATGGCGCGGGCCTCCGGCATGATCGCCAGGGGGTTGTGCTGCGGGGCGACGCTGCGGAAATGCCCGGGCGCGGCGACCCCGACGAGGTCGAGTTCCAGCTCGCGCGCCCAGGCGTTCAATTGTTCGCGTGTGATGGCCATGGATCAGCCTTTCGTTCCGCCCTTGAGTCTGCCGCGTGCCTCCAGGTGCGCGTTGCACGCCTGGATGCAGCCGACGGCGCCGCATACCGAGCCGGGACGCCCGCCCTGGCCGTGCTCCGCCGAGCCCCGCGACACGAGGTCGAGGTAGGCGATGCGCGGGGCGATGGCGAAACCGAGCCGGTAGGCCGAGTACCAGTCGTAGGTCACCTTGTCGACTTCCATGTTCATGCCGGGCAGATCCTTCTTCACGAAGGGCGAGGCGAGGGGATTGAGGCCCCAGTGGGTGACCTTGCACTTGCCGCAGTCGACCGCGCCCCAGGCGAAGGTGCGGCCTTCGGCCTCGATCGCCTCGCGCGGCCCGCCCAGGGCGTGGCCCGGGCAGTGGCGGACGCACTGCAGGCAGTGGTCGCAGACCGGCTCCTTCAGCAGCGGGTCGGGCTCGAGCACGGCGTCGGTCAGCAGGATGGCGAAGCGCTGCCGCGGGCCGAACTCGGGCGTCAGGAAGACCTTGGACCAGCCCGGTTCGCCCAGTCCCGCCAGCGCCGCCGCCACGCGCATGTGCAGCATGATGCAGGGCGGCTGGCGCCCCGGTCCCAGCGGCGGACGCGAGGGCGGCGCCTCGTCGAGCAGCGTGTGCCCGCCGGGCGATTCGACGGCTTCATGGCCGTGGTCCTCGAGCAGGCGGGTCAGGGCGGCGGTGGCGTCGCCCAGCGCGCTGTAGATGCCGCTGCCGTAGCTGTAGAACCAGTAGGAGGACCAGTCGGTGCCCTCCTGGATGCCGCGGTAGGAGCCCTTGAGGATGCGGCTGGCGTAGACGATCACCGACCGGGCATCGGGAAAGAGCGATTGCGGATGAGTTTCCGGCGGCCCGTCCTTGAAGCGCTCCACGCTGGCGATGCCGCAGATGTCGGCGCCGGCTTGGACGGCGCACGCCTTGACTTGACTGGCGGTCAGCATGCTACCACTCCTTTTGCGTGTCGGGGCGGTAGCCCCATGGTTCGCGGCTGCGGAAGGGGATCCGGTAGCCGGTGTCGTGCGCGGCCTCGAAGTGCGCGATGCAGGCGCGGCCGCAGGACGCGGCGAGCCGGTTGGGAAGATCGCCGCGCGCGAAGGAGCTTTGGCGGTCGCCGACGATGCGGTTGTTGCGGATCTCGAAGTGCAGTTCGTCGGCGCCGGCGAAGAAGCGCGAGTCGCCGGCCGTGCCGTTGGGGCAGGCGCGGCACGCCAGGCCGTTGACCTGGCCGAGGCGCGACTTGCGACCGCCGCTGTCAAGGGTGAGCGACGCCGTGGCCGAGAGGGCCTCCAGCGGACAGGCCTTGGCGCACGCCAGGCACTGGTCGCAGATGGGCCCCTGGCCGTCGTCGCCCGGTCCGGGCTCGACCGGCATGTCGGTCACGAGCAGGCCGAGCGCCTGCCGGATGCCGTAGGCCCGCGACATGAACATGCCGTGGTAGCCGATCTCGCCCAGTCCCGCCGCCACGGCGGCATGCTCCAGCGAGAGTCGGATGCCCTGCGGGGCGCAGGCGCCCGCGCGCACCGGGTGGCCGGGGATGTTCTCGATGACGTCGGCGGGGTTGTAGGGCACGCACTCCCAGCCCTGGCGCTCGATCCAGCGGACGAGATCGTCGAACTGCGTGAGCCAGCGCCCCGGGGTGACCCACAGGCTGCCCTCCTCCATGGGACGGAAGGCGCCGCGCGCGAGGCGGCGCCCGACGACGATGACCGACCGGGCGCCGGGAAAGAGCGAGAAGGGGTGTTCCTCGGGCGGCAGGCCGTCGAAGGCCGCCGGAGGCGGCACGCCGACGAGATCGTAGTGCGCGTGGTCGCTGAACTGCTTAAAAGTCATGGTCCATGCTCCCGGTCGCCATCCTGCCGGCACGGGTCTCCGGCGCTTCATAACCGTTCACTTTAATGGGTTGCGGTATGCCCGTCAAGGTGATCTCCGTGCGCATCGGTAATCGGCTAGCCACAGGGGTGCGCGGAGGGCGCCTGGAGAAGCGGGCGCATGGCCGTTCTATGGCGATCATGCGCGAGATGACGAGGACGAGCGGGAGCCACGCAATAGAAAGCGTCATTGCCCTGGCGATTACAGCCTTGCCACTCCGTTCGGAAAAGATCTACAGTAAGACTCATGGATAACATTCGGGGCGATGGTGGGGTCATCCGCGGCGAGCGATAAACGCGCTCGCGCGAAACCTGATCTTCCATACCCGGCACTCCCAACGCAAACGGACGATGTCGAACTGGAACCGGCGTCAACGAGAATGAA
>CAYPJN010000106.1:0-7733 GCA_964411055.1 uncultured Lentisphaerales bacterium
CGACACGCTGCGTCTCGGCCTCGCCACCACCTTCCAGTACACCGACGCCCCGGGCTACCAGGGCATACCCAGCTACCGCGGCAAACCCCTTCCACCCTACGACTGGGACAGCTCGCTGGCCGGCGGGCATGACGTGCGCGACGAGTACATCGGCTACAGTGTCCAGGGCTACGCCGAATGGGATCTCTCGGAGATCTGGCAACTGCGCGGCGGCGCCGGCGTCGCCGGCTCCTGGATCGACTACACCCATATCGGCGCCTCGGCCTACGCCGACCAGCCGGGCGTGCCGCGCCTGACGGCCCTCGACCTCAACTGGGCCGACAACCGCGACGAGATCTACAATGTCTACGGTCGCGCGACCGCCCGCTACCCGGCCGGCCCCGTGAGCCAGACGACCGTGATCCAGGCCGACGGCACCCATACCCGCAGCCACGACCGCAGCAGCTGGACGAAAATGCGCCCCGGCGACGATCCTCGGCCGCCCAAGGCGCCCTTCACCGACACCTCCCTTTCGCGCTACGGCATCTTCGCCCAGGACCACGCCGAATGGGGCCTCCTGCGCCTCCTCGCCGGCCTGCGCTACGACACCCACGAGAGCAACCTCGGCAACCATGGCGACGCCTGGAGTCCCCGCGCGGGGTTGGCGCTCGTGCCCATTGAGCGCCTGGTGTTCTTCGGCAACCTCTCGCGCACCGCGGCGCCGAACTTCGGCTACATGCAAAGCCGCACCGAGGAGCTGACCGCCTCCTGGCAGGCCGACCAGGCCGAGGCCGGTTTGCGCCTGCGGCTGGTCGACACCCTCTGGCTGAGCGTCGCGGGCTTCCGCATCGAGCAGCGCGACACACCCAGCCTCGACGACGCCACCGGCTTCTACGTGACCGAGGGCGAACAGGCCCACCGCGGCATCGAGGCCGCGCTCTCCGGCAACCTGGCGCGCAACTGGTCGCTCTATCTTGGCTACGCCCATACCCATACCGAGACACCCGACGGCGCGCGCCCCTACAACTCGCAGCCGCCGCATGCCGTCACGCTGCAGACGATGTACCGCTTCGCCGGCGGCTGGCTCGACGAGCTCGCCGTCGGCATGGGCTACCGCTACAAGCACGGCTACGACGGCACCATGCGCGGCGCCTATGTCGGCCCCGACTACTTCTTCGACGACGTGCATGTCCTCGACCTCTCCCTCGACCTGCCCCTGTCGCGCCTCGGTGGCAGCCGGGAGTGGACGCTGCAGCTCGCAGTCAAGAACCTGTTCGACCGCGAATACTTCGAGTCCAACCGCCACTACTACCAGTGCTTCACCGGCGAGCCGCGCACCTTCGAGGTCGCGCTGCGCGGCCGGTTCTAGGGAGTGTTGATTTATTGGCAGTCCTTGAATCTGGAACTCAGGAAAACAGGAAAATGCACCAAACCTGCGCATTTCCTGATTCCCTGAGTTCCAGATTAATCAGCAGCGGCAATATAACAACAGACCCTCTAGGCGCAACGGCAGACGTAACGACAAGGCTCGCGACAAGGTAGAATTTTTCAAAACGTCCCAGTGAGAGAACCATGACAGATGCTCCGAACAAAACCCCGGCCCTGCACGTCCGGGATCTGCGCAAACGCTACGACGCCGGCCCGGCGCTGGTGGAAGTGCTCAAGGGAGTGGATCTCGATCTGCAGCCCGGCGCCTTCGAGGCCGTCATGGGCTCCAGCGGCTCCGGCAAGAGCACCCTGCTTCACCTGCTGGCCGGCCTGCTGAGCGCCGATGCCGGCGAGATCATCATCGGCGGCGAGCGCCTCACCGGCATGGACGACACCACGGCCACGGTCTTCCGCCGCCGCCGCATCGGCCTCGTGTTCCAGGACTTCAACCTGATCCCGACGCTGACGGCCGAGGAGAACATCGCCCTGCCGCTGCTGCTCGACCGCCGCCAGCCCGACCCGCGCACGCTCGACCCGCTGCTGGAGCGGCTGGGGCTGACGGTGCGGCGCCACCACCTGCCATCGCGCCTCAGCGGCGGCGAGCGGCAGCGCGTAGCCATCGCCCGCGCGCTGGTCAACAACCCCGGCATCGTGCTGGCCGACGAGCCTACCGGCAACCTCGACTCGCCCGCCGGACGCGCCTTCTGCGACCTGCTGCGCGACACCAACGCGGCCACGGGCTGCACGATCCTCCTGGTCAGCCACGACCCGATCGTGGCCGCCGCCGCCCGCCGCGTGCATATCCTGCGCGACGGCCGCCTCTCCGCGCCGTTCGACACCGGCCACGACTCGGGCCTCGTGGCGGAGCGTTACCTTGCCTCGATGAACGGATGAGGAGACTTCCGCCATGATTCCACGACTGGTCTTCACGGGCTTGCGTCGCGAGCGGGCGCGGCTGGCGGTGGCCGTGCTCGGCGTGGCGGCGGCCGCGGGGCTGCTGGTCTGGTCGCTGGGCCTGACCGTCACGGCCATGCGCCAGAGCGCGCTGCGCGCGCGCCGCATGACGCGCCCCTTCACCTGCTGGGTCACGACCGGCGGGCCGGAGTTCGCGCGCGGCCGGCGCGCCCCGCGCGCGGCGCCGCCGCCCGGCCGCGGCGCCGCGCCCCAGGCGCTCGATCCCGCGCTGGTCGCCGCCGTCGCCGGCCTGCCCGGCGTAGAGTCGGCCCTGCCGTGCCGCGTCGTCCGCGCGACACTCGACTACCGCCCCGGCGGGCGCGTCATGCAGGGTCCGCCGCTGGTGGCCGGCATCACCCGGGCGCAGGCCGGCGGCTGTCCCTACGAGGCGGCGATCGTCGCCGGCGCCTGGCCCGACCCCGAAGATCCCGAACCCGTGGCCGCCGTCTGCTCGTCCATCTTCGCGCCGCGCCGCCTGCCGCCGCCGCCGCCCGGCACACCGCTGGTGCTGCTGACGCCCTCCGGCACGCTGACCGTGCGCGTCGCCGCCATCATAGATCTGCCCGCGGCCGCGCCCGGCTTCCCGACGCTCTTCGCCTCGGCGGGAGCCATGCGCCTGCTGGCGGACGGCGGCATCGCGACGGAGCAGCCCAACCTCGTCCTCTGCCGGACGCGCAACGCCGCGGCCGACGCGGCGGTGCGCGCGGCGGTCGCCGGGTTCGACGCCGGGGAGGGGCGCTCCGCCGGCACGGTGGCCGACCGCAAGGAGATCGAGCGGTATCTCACCAGCGACGCGCTCATGAACTTCAAGCGCCAGGCGCCGCTGCTGCTGACGCTCGCCGTCCTGACGGCCTTCTGCATGCTGGTCAACGCGCTGACGATCGGCATCGAGCAGCGGCTGCGCGTGCTCGCGCTGCTGCGCACGGCCGGCATGACGGCGCGGCAGGTGGCGCGCCTGGTGGCCTTCGAGGGCCTGCTGATCGCCGCATCCGGATGGGCCGTCGGGATGGCCGGCGGCTGGCTGGCCCTTTCGTTGTTTGTGCGGCGCGCGGCCGAAACCTTTCCCGAGGGCGTGGCGCTGGGCTGGGTGACGCCCGCCGTCACGGCGGCCGTCGTGGCGCTGGTCGCCGCCGCCAGCCTCTTCCTGCCCTGCCGCCGCGCCCTGCGCATCCGCCCCCTCGACCGCCTGGCCGACGACCGCGACGAGACACGGCCCACCAACTGGAAGCGGACCGCCGCCGGCCTGGCCATGCTCTTCCCGATGCTGGCGCTCGCGCTGCCGCTGCCGCTCACGGCCATGGCGCGCAGCGTGCTGCTGCTGACGGTCGGCCTGCCGCTGCACGGCATCGGCCTGGTGCTCGTGTTGCCGGCCATGATCCGCCTGCTGGAGCGCGCCGTCGTCCCGCCGGCGGCCGCCCTGCTGCGGCTCGACGCGCGGCTGCTGCGGCGGCGCAGCAGCCGCCACTACCCGCGCACGGCCGGGATGATGCTCACGCTGGCGGTGGGGCTGGGCTCCTTCGCGGCGATCCACATCTGGGGCGGCTCGATGATGGCGCCCTTCGTGCCCAGCCGCGAGTTCCCCGACGTCATCGTCTCGCTGCTGCCCAACGGCGTCCGAGGCGACGCGGCGGCACGCGTCGCGGCGCTGGAAGGCGTGGCCGACGGGCGCTGCCTGGCCATCGAAGCCGCGCAGTTCGACCTGGCGGACTACCTGCTGGCGCGCATCGCCGCCAACGAGCGGCGTCCGCCGGCCTTTTCCAACGTGCTGCTCTTCGGCGTCGAACCGCTGGTGGCCTTCGGCGGCGACCGGCCGCTGGCCGCTCTGCGCTTCACGGCGGGCGACCGCCGCGGGGCGGCCCGCGCCCTGCAGGCGGGCGACGCCTGCATCATCACGCGCATGTTCGCGCGCTCTAGCGGGCTGGGAGTCGGCGACACGCTCGCAATCGCCACGCGCGCCGCGCCGCGCGGGCGCGGTTCGCGCGGCGGCCGCGCGGCGGCGGATCCGCACCCGGATACGGCGCCGGGCGGGACGGCGGCCTTCCGCGTCGCCGGCGTGGTGGATCTGAACTGGCACCTGGTGACCTCGCGCGCCAACCTGCGCGGGCGGCGCGGCATGCCGTCCGGCACGCAGGGGCCGGTCTTCGTCAGCGAGGCTGCCGCGCGCCGGCTTTCCGGCAACCACGACACCACCACGCACCTCTGGGCCAACCTGAGCGACGCCTACCGCGCGCTGGGCGCGTTGCCGGCGGGCCAGCGCCTCGAGGCCGGCATCCGCCGCGCGTTGGCGGTGGATGCGTCCAACACCGTCCGCGTGCATCACCGCGACGAGATCGAGGACGGCACCATTGCCCACGGCAACCAGCTCATCGGCGACATGGCGCGCGCGCCCTTCTGGTCGCTGATCGTCCTGGCTTCGGGGATGGTCACGCTGCTGGTGGCCTCGGTGCGCGCCTCGGCGCGCGAGCTGGCGGTGATGCGCATGACGGGCATGACGCGCGGACAGCTCGGGCGCCTGCTCCTGGGCGAGGCCTGCGTCACGGCGCTGGGGGGGATTGCGCTGAGCATCCTTTCGGGGCTCTGCATCGGCTGGACTTTCACCGGCTGGACCCGCGCCTGGATGCCGTTCGGCGGCCTGCCGCTGACCCTGAGCATTCCATGGCCCACGATCCTGCGCGGGGCGGGTTTCGCGCTGGCGCTCTGCCTGGCGATGGCGCTGCCGCCGATCGTGTGGCTCGTCGGCCGCCGCCATACGCGCTTGCATCTCCCCTGCGAGTGAGCGTTGAGCGTTGAGCGCTAAGCGTTGAGCGTTAAGCGTTGACCGCGGCGGCGGCGGGAGATAACCTATTCGTTTCGCACGGGAGAATTCTACTGCAATGCCCACCTATGAATACGAGTGCCGCCAGTGCGGCCACCATCTCGAACAGTTCCAGAACATCAGCGCGGCGCCCCTGAAAAAGTGCCCGTCCTGCGGCAGGAGCTCGCTGCGCCGCCTGCTCGGCGCCGGAGCCGGCATCATCTTCAAGGGCACGGGGTTCTACCAGACGGACTACCGGCGCGGCTCGCCGGTCGCGGCCTGCGGCGCCGCGGATGCCGCCAAGTCCGCGGCCGTCAAGGACGCATCGGGCAAGAAACCTGCGACCGCGAAAGCGGCCGAGGGCTGAGCGGCGCGCGCCGCCCCCGGATTGCAGCGGGGAGACATGCGGAAAGCGGTAACCAGAAACCGGTTCGGACGGGCCGCGTGGCTGGCGTTGGGCGTGTGGTCGGCCTGCGCCGCGTGCGTCGGCGCCGCTTCCGCGGACTATGTACTCCGGACGACCCCGGCGGGAAGGCTTTACGAGTCGGAACTGCTGCGCATCGTCCGCGACTGGCAGCGCGAGCTCTGCGACGTGCAGGGACTCCCGGCGCCTCAGATGCAAGGACCGGTCGAGATCGAGCTGGGACTCGCGCCGCCGGGGGCGGCCATCGACCATGCGGTGCTGCGCGGCCCGCAGGGCTATTTCGGGCTGGTGCGCATACCGGATCCGGAGGCCGTCGACGCCGAGGCGCTGCGTTTCGCGCTGACCGCCGTGATTGTCCGCACGGCGGTCTACAACCTGTCGACCAATCCGGCGGCGGCGGCCGAGCCCCCCGTCTGGTTTGTGCGCGGCCTCGCGCGACACGCCGACCGGCGCCGCCGCGGCGCCGACTTCGAGTCGGCCTACGCCCTCTGGTCGTGCGCCCGCCTGCCCGGGGCGGGCGAGCTGTGGCGCGCCGGCGAGGGGGCGCCCGCCGCCGCGCATCCCGAGGTGGCCGCGCAACTGGCCGCCTTCTGCGGCTCCTGCGAGCCGCGGCGCGAACGATGGCGGGCCTGGTGCCGTCATTTGGGCAACGGCGGGGCCTGGGAGCCCGCGGCTTTGGCGCGGATATGGACGGACGATGCCGACCTCGCGTCCCTCGACGCCGCCTGGGACGCCTGGATGCTCGCCCGCACGCGGCGCATCTTCGATCCCGGAACGACCCCGCCCGGCGCGGTGCGCCGTTTCCGCGCCCTTTTGTTGCTTTACCCATGGGAATGTGCTATTTATTGTCCCGACGTCGCGCGTGGCGGCACGCAACTTGCATGGTGCATCGGGAATCCGGACCGCGGCGGCCTGCGCCGCGCGGCCGCGGCCAAATACCAGCAGCTTGCCCTGCAGGGTGCCGGGCGCAGCCCGGAGTTCCAGGCCATGACGTCGGCCTACGCCGGCGTTATGCGGCGCATGGCAGCGGGGGCGCCGGCCGGGGAGCTGGCGCGGGAGTGGCGCGGGGCGGAAGCGCTGCGCGCGGCGGTCGAGGCGGAAGTGGCCGGGCAGGGCGCCGCGCCGTCAGGGGACGGCGAGGCCTTAAAAGGATCAGGCGGAGCATGAGCGACAACGAATCGAAGCGCAGTACGCTGGTCGGCGCCATCCATCCCGATGTGCTGGCCTTCACGGCCGGGCAGGATCTGCGGCTCGACCTGGAACTGGTCGAGTGGGACTGTCTCGGCAGCGCCGCGCATGTCACCATGCTTGCCCGCATGCGGACCGCCCCGGCGCTCTTCTCGCCCGTGGAGCGCGCGGCCGTCGTCCGCGAACTGGCCGTCATCATGCGCCTGGGGCGCGCCGGCGGATTCGCGATCACCGCCGAGGATCAGGACGTGCATCTGGCCGTCGAGCGCCGCCTGACGGAGCGGCTCGGCGACCTCGGTCGCCGCATCCACACCGGGCGCAGCCGCAACGACCAGGTGGCCGTCGACCTGCGCCTGCACATGCGCGAGAACCTGCTGGGGTTGATCGAGGAGAGCGCCGCGCTGGCCGACGCGCTGCTGGCCTTTGCCCGGCGCCACCGCGGCCTGCCGATGGTCGGGCGCACGCACCTGCAGCCGGCCATGCCCAGCTCCGTCGACCTCTGGGCCTCGGGCTACGCCGAGAGCCTGCTCGACGACCTGCCGACCGTCGAGGCGGCCTATGCCTACGCCGACCGCTGCCCGCTGGGCTCGGCCGCGGGCTACGGCGTGCCGCTGCCGCTCGACCGCCGCCTGACGGCGCGCCTGCTGGGCTTCGCCGCCCCGCACCACAACGTCTTCCACGCGGGCAACACGCGCGGCAAGTGCGAAGCGGTCGTCCTGGGCGCGCTGCTGCAACTCATGCTGAGCGCCTCGCGCCTGGCCGAGGACCTTATCATCTTCACGATGCCCGAGTTCGGCTACTTCACGCTGCCGCCGGAATTCTGCACCGGCAGCAGCATCATGCCGCAGAAGTTCAACCCCGACGTGCTCGAGCTGGTGCGCGCCAAGACGGCGCGCCTGCTGGGGCACCACGCCGCCGCCTGCGCCATCGTCAAGGCCCTGCCCGGCGGCTACAACCGCGACCTGC
>CAYPJN010000107.1:0-7649 GCA_964411055.1 uncultured Lentisphaerales bacterium
GGAGCACTGACGGCAGCGCGAACGGCAGCGGCGGCGGAATCTGCATCGCCGGCGGCACGATCCGCAACTGCACGGTCAGCGGCAACACGGGGGGCATAGGCGGCGGCATCTACCGCAGCGGCGGCACGGTCGCCAACTGCATCTCCTGGGGCAACACGGCCGTCAAGGATAGCACCAGCGGCGAGCCAGACTGGTACGGCAGCAGCAGCACCGCGTACACGAACCTATGCTCGCCGGTCGCGGTCGGCGTAGGCGCTGTCACCGCGGATCCGATGCTCGACGCCGTCTTCCGCCCCCTCCTCGGATCCTCCGCGATCGACAACGGGATCGATGCCCACTCGGTTTCGGATACCGACATCGACGGCAGCAACCGCATCATCGGCGCCAGGATTGACATCGGGTGCCACGAGTACGATTCGACAAAAACCGACATCGGGATCACCGCGACAGCGCAGACCGGCCTGGGCGACACGTCCGTGACGCTTACCGCCGTGGTTTCCGGCTTCGAGGCCGCCACCAGCGCCTTCGAGTGGGATCTCGGCAGCGGCACCTACGTTTCCGGCACACAGGCGGTCACGTCCGTCTTCGTCCCCGGATTCTACACCATCAGGCTGCGTGTCACGCCGGAGGGCGGCACGCCTCTTGCCATCGTCCGGCCGGAATTCATCCAAATCTACCCGGAAAACGTGTATGTCTCCACCAACGGCGCATCGGTTTTCCCGTACGACACCTGGGCGCGCGCGGCCACAAACGTGAACGCAGCGATGGCCGCAGCCGCTTCAGGCGCCCATGTCTGGCTTTCGAACGGTCTTTTCTTCACGACCTCGACAATAGACCTCCCCTCGGCGATCACGGTTTGCGGCAACGGGCGCGACCGCACGACCGTCCGCCGCGGCGGCGGCGTCGGCCGCGTCTTCCGGCTCAACCATCCCGATACCTTGATCGCGGACCTGTCCGTGGAAAATGGCGCGGGAAGCGGAAGCGGGGGCAACATTCTCATCGACTCTTCCGGAGGTACTGTCCGCCGTTGCAACATCCGCAACAACAGCGCGCAGTCAAACACCCAGGGCGGCGGCATCGCCATCGTCGGCGCGGCCGGCCTGGTTTCCGGCTGCGTCATCTCGAACAACAGCGCGGCCCTCTCGAGCAGCGGATATCAAGGAGGCGGTCTCTACATGACGTCCGGCATTGCCGAGAACTGCCTGGTCGTCGGAAACTACATCGACGGCACGGGCGGCGTCTACATCAAAGGCGGCACCTTCCGCAACTGCACGGTATACGGAAACGACTCCCGGGACAAAGATGCCAAGGGCTTCTCCGGCGGAATCAACGCGACCGGCGGCGCCGTCGTGAACACCATAGCCTTCGGCAACATTGCCCGCGTGGCGACCGGCGGCACAATCGACCGCACCGGAATCGAGGCGCTCTTTTCATATTGCTGCACGCCGGTCGCATACGGCGTCTCTTGCGTCACGGAGGATCCGTGCTTCACCGATGCCGCCGCGCGGGACTTCACCATCCCGCGCACCTCGCCATGCCATGACAAAGGCCTCTACCAAACATGGATGGACGACGCTTCCGACCTCGCCGGCAATCCGCGCGTCGACCACCGTCAGAAGGTCGACATTGGGTGTTACGAGGCCATGTACGTCGCGCCGGAAACGCTGCTGCTCATCCGTTAGCGTGGAAGTTCGACCTCCACATGCAATGCGGCCTAGAACGCCACGCCCAGTTCGAATCCAAGCACGCCGAAGCGGTCCCAGCCGCCCGCGGACGCGCGGTCGGACTGCATCATGGCGTAGAGACCGCCCTTGATGTTCTTGGCGAGTTCGACCGACACGCCGGTCGCCAGGCGGTAGCGGTTGAACATGTCGCTGCCGGAGAGGCCGGGCTTGTCCTCGACGAAACCTTCGGCATAGGCGTATGGGTTGATCTTGAGGGCCGTCATCTTCCAGGGCGACTTGATGCGCAGGCGGTTGCGGTAGCGCAGGTAGTCATCGCCGCCGTCGTCCTTCATGCGCCACTCGAACCGGTTGCGGTCGTCGATGCCCCATGAGTCAAGTTTGGTCTTGAACGTCACATCCAGCGTGGGACGCTGCTCGTTCTGCCAGTAGTGGTCGCCGTCGCCGACTTCCGAGTAGCTGACCGTGCCGTCATCCTTCTGCTTGGACGTGAAGACCGGCTTGTTCTTGCGCTCCTGGACCACGCGATGGCCGAGGCAGATATTCAGCCAGTCGCTCACATCGTATTTCAGCATGAAGAGCGACTCCTCGTCGAAGAACTCGCTGGCATCGTCCTGGTAGCGTAGCTCCTCCTCGACGCTGGCCGAGAATCCGTGCGGCAGCTTGCCCTCGGCAAAGAACTTCAGCCACAGTTGCGAATCGCCGCCCCGCGCGCTCGGCAAGGCCGTTGCCAGTGTCAGGCCGGCCATCGCCAGCGTCTTCATCCAATGCTTCTTCATCGACTGTTGCTCCTCGGATGCAAGGCAGGCGTGCATCCGACGACCGTCGCCGGATATGTTGCCTGCCTTCTGCATGCGGCAAGTAAACAGCCCGCGGATGAGAAAAAAGTGAGGCCGGCTTGTTTTCTTTGCATGATGGGACTGCGCTTCTAACATAAAACTCACACGCCGTCCACACTCCCCTAACTTGGAAAGCATTTAATGGCATCGCAAACAACAAGGGAAACAACGGCGCCTCACGGCGCGAAAGGAAGATCACATGCATCTGAACTCGACACACATCCTCGCGGGCACGCTCGCGGCCCTGATGACGGCGGCCCCGGTCACTGCGGAGGATAAGCTGGTCCTGGACGGCTCGACCACCGTCGGCCCCATCGCCAAGGCCTTCGCCGAGTATTACATGACCCGGAACAAGGGCGTCAACGTGACGGTCAGCGAGTCGGGGAGCGGCAACGGCGCCAAGTCGCTCTGGCAATTGTCGTCGTCAGCCGCGACACGAACAGCGGCACCTACGAGACCTTCAAGGAACTCGTATTGGGAAAGGATGCAAAGATCAAGGCGGGCGCGGAGTACACCGGCAGCAACGGCGGCATCCGCCAGCGTGTCCAGACGACGCCGGGGGCCATCGGGTTCGCCGGGCTCGGCTTCGTCGACCAGACGGTGAAGGCGTTGGCGATCGACGGGGTCGTTCCCAGCGCCGAGACGGTCATGGACGGCACCTACCCGCTCTCGCGCAAGCTCTTCATGTATACCAACGGCCAGCCGGACGTGGCGTCGCACGCGGGGCGCTTCCTGGGGCTGGCGCGCACGCCCGAGGGCCGGGAGATCGTCGAGGAGATCGGTTTCGTCCCCGTCGCCGAGTGATCCGGATGACCGACGGTATCGTCCTTTCCCGGCAGAAGCAGGCACGCCGCCGACTCGGCGGCGCGTTTGCCCGTATTTTGCTGTTCGCCATCACGGCGGTGGCGGCCGTGGCGCTGCTGGCGATCATCGGCTTCATCGGCTACCAGGCGCTGCCGTTTTTCGCTTCCGGACACGCGGGTGAGTTCTTCACCGGACGTCACTGGTACCCCAGCGACGATCCGCCCCAGTTCGGCGCCCTGCCGCTCTTCGCCGGCAGCGGCCTGATCACCCTCGCCTCGCTGCTGCTGGCCGTGCCCGTCGGACTGGCCGCTGCCGTCTGCCTGAGCGACATCCTGCCGTTCCGCTGGAGCCAGGCGCTCAAGCCTGTCGTGGAGATGCTCGCGGCGATACCCTCCGTGGCCTACGGATTCTTCGCCCTGGTCATCGTGGCGCCGCTGCTCCAGAACCGCGGCGCCCTCGTGCTGCGTGCGCTCTGGTGGCTCCTCGGCGCTCCCAGCCTGCTGATGATCACCCTCGTGCTGGGCGAACTTGCCACGGCCCTCGCCAGCCACGAGAGCCGCCAGCCGGCCGTGCGGGTGGCCGCCACGCTCCTGCTGCTTGCGCCGATGCTCCTGTTGCTGCGCAGCGTCGACCTCGCCCTCTCCACGGTCGTCATCTCCAGCGGCGCCAACGCGCTGAACGCCGCGCTGATCCTGGCGGTGATGATGCTGCCGACGATCGTCAGCGTCACGCAGGACTCTCTGCAGGCGGCCGGCGGCGACCTCCGCGCCGCCAGTTACGCCCTTGGCGCCACGCGGGCCGAGACGCTCGTCAAGATCGTCATTCCCGCGGCGGGCAGCGGCATCCTCTCGGCCATCCTGCTGGGGTGCATGCGCGCCATCGGCGAGACAATGGTGGTCTGGATGGCCTCAGGCAACGCCGCCCAGATCCCCGCTCCCTGGTACAACCTGCTGCTGCCGGTGCGCACGCTGACGGCCACGATCGCCGGCGACATGGGCGAGGCCGACCAGATGACCGGTTCCGCCCGCTACCACGTGCTCTTTGCCCTCGGTCTCTGCCTGCTGCTCTTCAGTCTGGCCTGCAGCGGGCTCGCCGAACGCGCCGTCGCGCGGCAGCGCCGGCGGCTGAGGGGGGAATGACGGTATGCGCCTGGACACACGACGGATCCTCGACCGCGCCTTCACCGCCGCGGGTGTGCTGGCGCTTGTGCTGCTGGTCGCGGTCCTGCTGCTTCTGCTCGGCCCGATTTTGTTCCGGGGGGTGGGCGCCGTCTGCTTCCGCGGCACCGTCGAGCACCGGCGCGTCCTGATGGAGCAGTTCAACCGCGGTTCGGCCCCGTCGCTGGCACGGGATATCGCGGCCGCCGAGGCCGCCCGGCGCCCCGTTTTCGAGGCCCTCGCGGCCTTCGAACGCGAGCAGCAGACCCGGACACCCGCCGAGCGGCGCGGCCTGGCCGCCGAGTACCGCGAAATCCGGGCGGCCGTGCATGAACTGATAGGACCCAACCCGGCGGCCGCGACGCCCGCTCTCATGCGGCGACGCTACGGACAGACCCGATGGGACCGCGCACTGGAGAAGAGCCATGCGATCCTCTACCGGCGCGTCTGGGACTACAGCGGCGGCACGGGACGGGCCGTCGACGACGCCCGCGAACCACGCTTCCGCGGCACCGCGCTGGCGCCCCTCTTCCCGATCATCCGCGAGCAGACCGCGTCCCTGCTGCTGCCGCGGTTCACCTGCTACATCGGATTCTTCCGCGATCCCCCGCGGGACGCGCACTTCTTCGGGGGCATCGGCCCGGAAATCCGAGGCACGCTGCTGCTGACGCTCGGCGCCATGCTGATCGCCCTGCCGCTGGGACTGGTCGCGGCGATCTACTTCCAGGAGTTTTCCTCCGAGGGCCGCGGGATGGCCTGGCTGCGGGCCTGCGTCAACACGCTGGCAGGCGTGCCGAGCATCGTCTTCGGCCTCTTCGGCCTGGCTTTCTTCATCAACACCGTCGGGGTCTCCAGCGGCAAGAGCCTAATGGCCGGCGCGCTGACGCTGGCACTGCTGGTCCTGCCGACGCTGATCCGGGCGGCGGAGGAGGCAATCCGCGCCGTGCCGCGGAGCTACCGCGAGGCGGCCTACGCGCTGGGCGCCGGCAAGTGGCACACGATCGTCAGCGTGATCCTGCCGGCGGCCCTGCCCGGCATCCTGACCGGCGTCGTGATCAGCATGGGCCGCGCGGCGGGCGAGACGGCGCCGATCATCTTCACTGCGGCGGTCAGCGTCGGACGCGCTCCCACCCTGCGATCCTTCTTCTCGCAGCCGTCGCCGGCACTCTCCTGGAACATCTACAACCTCAGCACCGAGCACGAGGCGATCGACGAGATCCGCCATGTGCAGTACGGCATGGTGGCCACGTTGGTCGTCCTGGTGCTCTTGCTGAACCTTGCGGCGATCGTCCTGCGAGCCCGTGTCGTACGTAAATTGAAGGGATAATCCACCTGATGCAGCCATACGCCGCCGAAACGACCGGAACCGCAGCCATCAGGGCCAGGGACTTCTCCGTCCACTACGGCCCCCGGGCCGCAGTCCGGCTTGTCACGCTCGACCTGCTGCCGCGCCAGGTAACCGCCATCATCGGCCCGAGCGGCTGCGGCAAGAGCACCTTCCTGCGCGCGATCAACCGCATGAACGACCTGATCCCCGGCTGCACCGCGACGGGGGAACTGCTCTTCCACGGACAGAACATCAACGACCGCGCGATCGATGTCGCCCTGCTCCGCCGCCGGATAGGCATGGTCTTCCAGAAGCCCAACCCCTTCCCAAAGTCGATCTTCGACAACGTCGCGTATGGCCCGCGGCTTCACGGCCACCACACTCGCGCACGGCTCGCGGAACTGGTCGAGGAGAGCCTGCGCGGCGCGGCGCTGTGGGACGAGGTCAAGGACCGTCTGGAGACCAACGCCCTTGCGCTCTCCGGCGGACAGCAGCAGCGGCTCTGCATCGCGCGTGCCCTGGCCGTGAAGCCGGAGATCCTGCTGATGGACGAGCCCACCTCGGCGCTCGACCCCAAAGCCTCGGCACGCATCGAGGAACTTATCGCCGAACTGCGCGCCCGCTACACGATCGCCATCGTAACGCACAACATGCAGCAGGCGGCGCGGGTCTCCGACACGGCCGCCTTCTTTTACGAGGGAGATCTGGTAGAATACGGGCAGACCAAGACCCTGTTCACGCGTCCGCGCGAGCAGCGGACCGAGGCCTACATCACAGGGCGGTTCGGGTGAGACGGACGAAAGCGGGTACGTCATGAGCATGATACTGGTGCATGAGATCACCACCCTGCAGACACGCGTCGTGCGGCTGGCCCTGGAGGTCGAGGCGCGCCTTGAGAAGTCGCTCGAGGCGCTCGCCCGGCGCGATACGGGGGCCGCCCAGACAATCGCATCAAGCGACGACGTTATCGACCGCCAGGAGGTCGAGATCGAGGAGGAGTGCCTCAAGATCCTGGCCCTGCACCAACCGGTCGCCTCCGACCTGCGTTGGGTCGTCGCGGTGCTGAAGATCAACAACGACCTCGAGCGCATCGCCGACATCGCCGTGAACATCGCCGAGCGCGTGCCGCGCCTGGTGCCCTCGCCGCCTTCGGGCATGGAGCAGCACCTGCAGCAGATGGGCGGGCAGGCGATCGGCATGCTGCGGCAGGCCCTCGACGCCCTGGCGCGGCGCGACGCCGGTTTGGCCCGCGAGGTGCTGGCCCAGGACGCGGCGCTCGACCAGATGCACCGTCAGACCTTCGCGACCGTCGAGCAGGGCGTCGTCGCCGGCCCGGTAGAGGTCGCGGCCCTGCTGCTTTTCCTCAGCGTCTCGCGCGACCTTGAGCGCGTCGGCGACCACGTGACCAACATCGCCGAGGATCTCATATACCTCTTCGAGGGCGCGATCGTCCGCCACACGCACCACCTCAAGCCGGAGCGTCCCTGACATGGCCGGGCCCGTCATATGGCTGACGGAGGACGACCCCGACATCCGCGAGCTGGTCCGTTACCATCTCGAGCGCGAGGGGTACACCGTCGCCTGCGAGGCCACGCTGGCGGCCACGCGCGCGCGGATGGTCCGGCGGCAGCCGGACCTGCTGCTGCTGGACCTGATGCTGCCGGACGGCAACGGACTCGACTATTGCCGCGAGTTGCGGAAGGAGGCGGCCACCGAGAAGCTCCCGATCATCATGCTGACGGCGCGCGACGAAGACACCGATGTCGTCGTCGGGCTGGAAGTGGGTGCCGACGACTACCTCACCAAGCCCTTCAGCATGCGCGAGCTGATGGCCCGGGTG
>CAYPJN010000108.1:0-7601 GCA_964411055.1 uncultured Lentisphaerales bacterium
CCGACCAGGCCCACCGTGTTTCCGCTTGTTTCGGCGGCGGGAGTCGCGTAAGCTTTCCGCACAAAACGGGGCCGGGCCCCGGCACGAGGAGCATCATGTTCACAGGCACCTACACGGCACTCGTCACGCCCTTCAACCGCGACGGCAGCGTGGACTACGTCAAGCTGCGCGCGCTCGTGGAGTGGCAGATCGCCGAGGGCGTCGACGGGGTCGTCCCGGTCGGCACGACCGGCGAATCGCCGACGCTCGAGTACGACGAGCACCACCGGGTCATCGAAGAGGTGGCCCAGGCGGCCGCCGGCCGGATCAAGGTCATCGCCGGCACCGGCGCCAACTCGACGGCCGAGGCGCTCATGCTGACGCGCGAGGCTCTGGCGCAGGGCGTCGACGCCACGCTCCAGGTCTGCCCCTACTACAACAAGCCGAACCAGGAGGGGCTCTACCGCCACTTCAGCACCATCGCCGACCTCGGCCTGCCCGTGGTGCTCTACAACATTCCGGGCCGCAGCGGACGCGAGATCGCCATCGAGACCGTCGCCCGCCTTGCCGGGCACGGGAAGATCGTGGCCATCAAGGAGGCGGGTGGCAGCGTCGAGCGCGTCAGCGCGATCCTCGACGCCTGCGACCTGACGGTTCTCTCCGGCGACGACATGCTGACACTGCCGATGATGAGCGTCGGGGCGCAGGGAGTCGTCAGCGTGGCCTCCAACCTCGTGCCCAGCCTTGTCGGCGACCTCGTCCGCGCCGCGACGCGCGGCGACCTGGCCGCCGCCGGCTGCCTCCACACGCGCCTCTACCACCTCTTCCGCGACCTCTTCATCGACACCAATCCGGTGCCGGTCAAGTGCGCCATGGCGATGACCGGGCGCATCGAGGAGATCTACCGCCTGCCGCTCTGCGAGACCAGCGACAAGGTCCGCCAGCAACTGCGGCAGACCCTGCGCGAGCTGCAGCTCATCGATTAACCCCGACAGGCGCTTCCGACATGACCTCCATCTGCATCCTCGGCGCCGCCGGCCGCATGGGCCACTGCCTGCTGCGCACGGCCGCCACGTTCGACAACCTCCGGGTAACCTCCGCCATCGAGCGGCCCGGGCACCCCGCCCTCGGACAGGATGCCGGACGCCAGGCCGGCCTGGAGCCGCTGGGTGTGCCGCTCACGGATTTCGAAACGGCGGCCGCCTCGGACGTCATGATCGACTTCACGTTCCACGCGGCGGTGCCGGCCAACGTCGCGCGCGCCGTCGCCACGCGTCAGGGGTACGTGCTCGGCACGACGGGACTGACGCCGGAGGAGCGCCAAACGGTGCAGGACGCCGCGCGCAAGATTCCAGTGGTCTGGTCGCCGAACATGAGCCTGGGAATCAACCTGCTGCTCGACCTCGTGCGCCGCGCCGCCGCTACGCTCGATGCCGGTTACGACATCGAGATCGTCGAGATGCACCACCGGCTCAAGAAGGACGCTCCGAGCGGCACGGCGCTGGGTCTCGCCGAGGCGGCGGCCAAGGGACGCGCGGTGGCTCTCGACCAGGTGGCCATACACGGACGCAGCGGCCTGGTAGGCGAACGTCCGCGCGGAGAGATCGGCATACACGCCGTTCGCGGTGGGGATGTCGTCGGCGACCACACCGTCATCTTTGCCGCCGACGGCGAGCGCGTCGAACTGACGCACAAGGCCTCGAGCCGCGACTCCTTCGCCAAGGGCGCGCTGATGGCGGCGGACTGGCTGCGGGGGCGCGCGCCGGGGCTCTACACAATGCGCAACGTCCTGGGGCTGGAGTAGCGCCCGTGGAGGCGGTGCTCTCGCTCGGATCGAACCTCGGCGACCGCCGCGCGCACCTGCTGGCCGCGCGGGCTGCGCTGGCCGCGCTGCCCGCCACGCGCCTCGTCGCCTGCGCGCCCCTCTACGAGACCGAGCCGGTCGACGCGCCGGCGGACGACGACCGGCGGCTCTACCTCAACACGGTGCTGGTGCTGGAGAGCGCGCTGGAGCCCGAGGCGTTTTCCGAAGCCATGCATGCCATCGAGACGCGGCTGGGGCGCGTGCGCGGACCGGCGCGCCACGCGCCGCGCCCCATCGACATCGACCTGGTGGCCTTCGGGGAACTCCGCCGCGACACGCCCTCGCTGCGCCTGCCGCATCCCGAGGCCGCGTGCCGGCGCTTTGTGCTCCAGCCGCTCGCCGATGTCCGGCCCGATCTCTTGCTGCCGGGCCAGTCACGCACGGTGCGCGAGCTGCTCGCCGCGCTGCCCCTGACTCCCGCCGTGGCGCCGGCGAAAGAGCAGTGGTAATAAGGCGTGAGGTGTGGCGGACAGCTCAGCGGAACACCTGGCCCTCGAAGACCTGGCTCGGAAGGCCATGGCGTCCCAGCGCCTCCATGAAGGGGTCGGGGTCGAACTGCTCCATGTTGAACACCCCGGCACCGCGCCAACGGCCGGAGAGCATCATCATGGCGCCGACCATCGCGGGCACGCCGGTCGTGTAGGAGATCGCCTGCGACCTGACCTCGCGGTAGCACTCCTCGTGGTCGCAGATGTTGTAGATGTAGACCGTCCTGGACTTCCCGTCCTTCCTGCCGCGGAGCTGGCAGCCGATGCAGGTCTTGCCCTTGGTCAGCGGCCCAAGGGAGGCGGGGTCGGGCAGCAGCGCCTTGAGGAACTGGAGCGGCACGATCTCCCGGCCCTGGAAGGGTACGGGATCGATGCGTGTCATGCCGACGTTCCGGAGCACCTCGAGGTGCTTGAGGTAGTTGTCTGAAAAGCTCATCCAGAAGCGCGCCCGCCGGATTCCGGGCAGGTGGCGGGTCAGCGACTCGAGCTCCTCGTGGTACATGAGGTAGACGTTGAGCGTGCCGAGGCCCTCGGGCATCGTGAAGCGGCGCCGCACCGACAGGGGGTCGGTCTCGATCCACTGGCCCTTTTCATAATAGCGCCCGCGCGCGCTGACCTCGCGGATGTTGATCTCGGGGTTGAAGTTGGTGGCGAAGGGCTGGCCGTGGCTGCCGGCATTGCAGTCGATGATGTCGATGGCCTCGATGCTGTCGAGGTAATGCTTGAGGCCGTAGGTGCAGTAGACGCTCGTGGCGCCGGGGTCGAAGCCGCTGCCGAGCAGGGCCATGCGCCCGGCCTGACGGAAGCGCTCGTGGAAGGCCCACTGCCAGCGGTACTCGAATTTCGCAGTGTCGGGCGGCTCGTAGTTGGCTGTGTCGAGATAGTCCACGCCGGCCTCGAGGCACGCCTCCATCAGGTTCAGATCCTGGTAGGGCAGCGCCACGTTGATCAGCAGATCGGGGCGAAAAGCCCGCAGCAGGGCGACGGTCTGCGGGATGTTGTCGGCGTCGACCTGCGCGGTCTCGATCTTCCGGGGCAGTTGCTTCGCAATGGCATCGCAGCGCGACCGGGTGCGGCTCGCCAGGCAAATCTCGCCGAAGACATCCGGAACCTGCGCGCACTTGTGCGCCACCACGCTGCCGACGCCCCCGGCGCCGATGATAATTACTTTTGCCATGTTCACCGTCCTTGTTCAACCCGCGCGACAGCGTCGGCGGTGCCTTTCAATGTATGCCGGGCGCCCGCCAACCAAAGGCCGCCGGCGTTCCCGGAAACGGATCGGGAGCGAAACACTCCCGTGGCGGCGCGCCGTCGAGCTGCCAGGCCATGAAGTCCAGCAGCGCCTTCCAGTCCGCGAGACCATGGTTGTGCCCGCCCTCGCGGAACCAGACGCCGATGCGCTCGGGCACGCCCAGGAAGCGGAAAACCTCGCGGGCCGCCAGATGGGTCTGCCAGGTGCCGGTGGGATTGGCCCATACATCCTCGAAACCCTCGGTGGTCAGCAGCGCCCGCGGCGCGACCAAAGCCTTGAGGAAGTGCTGGTCGAACGGCAGTTCGGCCTCGCGTCCTACGTAGTCCCGCAGCCGCGCGCCGAACCAGCGCGGGAAGCCGCGCAGCAGAGCCGCCAGCGTCTCCGACTCCGGCCCCTGAACACGGAAGCAGCCGGCGCCGCCCGCGCCCGAATTGTTGGCGGATGTCAGCGCGATGCGCTCGTCCGTGGCGCCGGCGAGCAATGTTGTTTTGCCGCCGCGGGAGTGACCGACCACCGCGATCCGCGCGGCATCGGCTTCCGGCAGCCCCGCGAGCACGTCGACGCAACGGTGGTAACCCCACGCCCAAGCCGCCAACTCGCCGAATTGCCCGTCGGGAAAGACGCGGTAGAGCCCCGTATCGCGCCATCCCTCGTTGTCCGCCGCGAGCTCGGTCCGGTTGAACTGGGCCAGGATGCAGCCGCTCCTTACCACGTGCGCGGATATCTCGTCGGTGGCCGTGCGCCAGCAGCCGTCGCCGTGCAGCACGACCGGGAACGGGCCTTTCCCCGGCGGCACCAGCAGTTGCATCAGGAACGCGAAGGGCCGGTCGGGGCCGGTGCGCACCTGGCCGGTGATGAACGTGGCCCGGTCGAGCCAGCCAACGGAGGTACGGCTCAGCTCGGTCCATAGCGTGCGCTCAGGCCGCGGCGGCAGTCCGCCATACTCGACATCCACGATCTGCGCCAGAATTTCGCGCCGGCGTGCAGCCCATTCCCCAGGACTGGCGACGCGGCTTCCATCGGCGAACAGGAAAGGGTCGGGCAAGCCGGCTCCTGCTGATACTCCCGCTTCCGCCGCGCGGGAATCGTGTCGTGTGTCTTCCATGCTGTCCGCCTCTGAGTCTTCCGTATGGCTGCTAAAATTTTGATTTTAGCAGATCGGGCGCCAACCGGACAACCGGCACGCCGAATTCGATGGCACGGGCGCAATGAAACATGCGACAATCATCTTGCCGCGTTGGGCGGGGCGGGGAGCCGCGCAAGCCGGAAATCCGCACTTCTACCCACATTCTGAACGCCTGGAACACAATAATGCACCGGAAAGCAAGCCAGACCGCCGGGATGTTGCTGGCGCTGGTCATGCTGCTTGCCGCGGGGCTGCTGCGCTCGCGCGGCTGGCGGCAGGACAACGACCACGGCACATCCCCTGCCCCGCCGCACCATTCCATCGTGAACGGCCGCGCCGTGTCCATCGCCGACGGCGATTCATTGGAAATCCGTACTGCGGATGGACGCCGGGCCGGCGTGAGGCTCCTCGGCATCGATGCTCCGGAAGGCGGGCAGGCGTTTGGCGGGCAGGCCCGCGAGGCCCTCAGGCGTGAGATCCAGGGGCGTCCCATCGTGATCCGCGTCGTCGAGACGGATCAATACGGGCGCCTTGTCGGCGACCTCTACCACGATGGCACGTGGATCAACGAGGCCATGGTGGCCCAGGGCTGGGCGTGGCACTATGCTCGCTACTCGGACCATCCGGATCTCGCCCGCGCCGAGCGTGCGGCGCGCGCCGAGCGCCGCGGACTCTGGCGCGATCCGCGCCCGACGCCGCCATGGATCTGGCGCCGGCAGCATCCCCGTGACAACACGCGCTAGCCCGACTTTCGCTTTCCGCAACCGACCTCCCTACTGGCCGCCACGCTCTTCTGCGCAAGTCCTCAACTACACCGTGACACTCTCGCCGGCGGTGTGAAGCTCGACCAGGTTGCGCCCGACCACCAGAACGGTGGGCGCCGGTCCGGGAGTCTCGAGAGTCAGGCGCGTGCGCCGGCCGCGCATCTCCACCAGCACCCGGCTGCCCTGGAGGCGCAGGCGGAAGCGTAGCGCCTTCCAGCGCGCGGGCAGGTGCGGCGCCAGGCGCGCGACGCCATCGGCCTGCCATAGACCGGCGAAGCCCATGACCAAGGCCTGCCAGGTGCCGCCCAGGTTGGCGAAGTGCAGGCCGCAGATCGTGTTGAGCTGGATGTCCGCCAGGTCGAGGTAGGCGCAGTCGCGGAAGTAGCGGTAGGCCTCGTCCATTTGCCCGAGCCGCGCCGCCATCACGGCATGCGGCGCGTAGCTCAGCGAGCTGTCGTGCACCGTGCGCGGCTCGTAGAAGGCATAGGCCCGCCGCATCTGCGCGGTGGTGAAGCGCGCCGGCAGGAGATTCATCATCGTGATCACGTCGGACTGCTTGGTGATCTGGTAGAAGGGCATCGCCTCGTAGGGCAGCGTGCTGTCTATCACCCGGCGGGCGTCGGGCTTGCCGCGCGCCATGTCGAAGGGCGCCCGCCGGAGGTAGGCGTCGTCCTCCAGATAGAGGTCGCGCCGGCGGTCGTACGGGATCAGGAGGCGGCGGGCCGACAGGCGCCAGGCCTTCAATTCTTCCTCCCGGAAGGCGCAGCGCGTGGCCAGCTTGCGCCAGGCGGCGGGCTGCTCCCGCTTCATGCGCGCGACGGACTCCGCCGCGAACAGCAGGTTTTCGCGGGCCAGCATGTTGGTGAAGGCGTTGTTGTGGACTATGACGTCGTACTCGTTGGGGCCGCGGACGGCGCGGATTTCGCAGGCCTTGATGTCCGGGTTGTACTGCAGGCGGCTCTGCCAGAAGCGCGCTGTCTCCAGCAGGATCTCGGCACCGTAGCGGAAGAGGAAGGCGTCGTCGCCGGTCGCCTCCCAGTACTGGCGCAGGGCGTAGGCGATGTCGGCGATGATGTGGATGGCGTAATAGGCGCCCACGCCCATCTCCGTCTCCTCCAGGCCGTCGTCGCCCGACTTCCAGGCGTACATGGCCCCCTCGAACCAGAGTTCACGGGCGTGCCGGCGCGCGGCCGGGAGCGTCCGGTGGCGGAAGCGCAGCATGCTCCGCGTGGCGTCGGGGTCGGTGAAGGTGAAGAAGGGCAGCTTGAATATCTCGTTGTCCCAGAAGATGGAGCCCTCGTGCATCTCGCCGCTCAGTCCGCGGGCGCCGAGGCTCACGCGCGAGTCGTGGCGCGGGCAGGCCTGCATGAGCTGGAAGAGGTTGAAGCGCACGGCCTGCTGGTCGTCCGCCGCGCCCTCGATCTCGATGTCGGCGTCGCGCCAGCGGCGCTCCCAGGCACGGCAGTGTTTCGCAAGCAGCGTCTCGTAGGCCGGCGGCTCGCGCATGGCTTCGGCCAGCAGCCTTTCGTCGCCGCCGTCGCGCGAGGTGTAGAACGTGACCACCTTGGAGAGGGTGGCCGGAACGCCGGGCTGGAGTCGCGCGCGGAAGGCGGTGCCGAGCCGCGCGCCGCGGCAGGCGTCGGACGCCTCCGGCGCGGCGTCGCCGACGGCCAGCGCGAGCGACTGGCCCTCGGAGATGCAGACGCCGTCCGGCAGGGTCTCCACCTGCACGCGCAGGGTGTCCGGCCCCATCCCGAGCAGCTTCAGGTGCGGCCGGCCGGGCTGGATCGGCAGCGGAATCGTGGTGACCATGTTGTGCTGCGTGACGCCGGCGTCGATGCCGGCGACCAGCTCGATGGCGACCGCCTTATCCATCGGGCAGATGACGATGCGCTGGCCGGCGCGGTGCAGGTCGGCCATCGAGATGAAACGCTCGAAGATGACGCTTACGCGCTTGCCGCGGGCGCTGATCCAGATGAACGAGCGCGTCACAATGCCGTGACGCATGTCGAGCGTACGCTTGTAGTCGCGGATGCGCCCGGGGCGCTGCAGCAGCGGCTCACCGTCGATGCGGATCGAGGTCCATAAGAAGTTGGGCGTGTTGACCAGCTCGCGGTCCATGCCCTTC
>CAYPJN010000109.1:0-7588 GCA_964411055.1 uncultured Lentisphaerales bacterium
CCGGCAGCAGCGGCAGTTCCGGGGGCGCGGGGGCGCCGACCGCCTCGCGGGGCGCCGCGGAGTCCGCCACCTCGACGATGTAGCCCGTCGCGGTGCGGTGGCCGAAGGGCACCGTGACGCGCGCCCCCGGAAGAGCGCGCGGCCGCAAATGCTCGGGTATGGCGTAGTCGAAGAGCCGTCCGAGATCGGCCTCCATGGCAATGCGGGCGAACATGTCGCAGGCAAAAAAAAGGCCCCCCGCAGCGGACTGCCGGAGGGCCGGATAGCCGGGCACAAGGTATTGTCGCGGACTACTGTCCGCAGGCCCAGAGCGTCACATTGGTCGTGTTGATGCCCATCACGATCTTGTTGTAGAGATACTTCGAGCGGGCATCGAAGACGCCGCCGCCCTTGGCGACCCAGACCGCGCGCTTCCTGCCGAAGGGCTTCCCCTCCATCAGGCTGAGGCGCGCGGTGTCGTCCTCGCCGCTGGCGCTCACCAACTCGTTGTCCTCGACGTTCTTGCTGACCAGGAAGGGAATCTCGGCGGCCGTCGTGTCGCCGACCTCGGCCACGCGCCAGGCGATATTCTTGTCCTCCAAGGCCCCGCCGCCGGTATGGGGCTGGATGCCCTGGGCGATCAGTGACTCAGGTGACAAGTCCGACACGAGGCGATCCTCCGAGGCACCGGAAATCTCGGCCGTATCCTCGCCATCGGAGAGCAGGTAGGTGAAGTACTTGGCGCTGTCGCCCGTGTCGCCCTTGAGTTCCGCCGGCCACAGCGGACCGAGGTTCAACGGCTCGCGCTCCATGTTGGCCGAGAGGATGGCGGCCCAGATACCGCGGCCCTTTTGCTTCATGGCCGTGGCACGCGCCGAATCCATGGCGTTCGAAATCGCCGGAAACAGGGCGGCCGCCAGGATCGCGATGATCGCGATCACGACCAACATTTCAACGAGAGTGAAACCCTTGATCTTCATACGGATTGCCATGAGTAATTCTCCTGCCGCGCACGGCCTGTTGTGTTCCAGCCAAAGAAACGTGTTCCAATCGGGGCTAGTATCGCACGTGGCCCGCGAATCGTCAATCGTCATTTCCCGGAACCTCTTTCCCTTTAGCCGGCGATCTGCCAGAATGTATCCAACGAAAGGCGGGTGGTTGTGCCAAACATAGGTTTCACTTACCGGCAGGTTCCAGGCGATCCTAAGCGCTACGGCAAGGGCGTGGTCTTCAACGCCCTCGACGCGTGCGACTACGCGCGCTTCAACCCCGGCGTCCTCGGCCTGGGCGACATCGCGCGCGACGGCGCCTACCTCCAGGCGCTCGCGGCCTTCTTCGACCTCGAGGGCTTCACCGACTTCTGCGGCCAGGTCGATTCGCATCTCGTCATCCCGGAGTTCCTGACGCGCTACCTCCACTGGCTCTTCCAGACGCTGGCCGGCGAGTTCCGCGAGGGCGAGGCCGGCGGACTGGTGCGTCTCTGGGGCTGCCTGCCGTTCTACGCCAAGTTTCTCGGCGACGGCATCCTGTTCCTCTGGGACACGGACCAGTGCCGCGGCCTGCCCGGCAAGGTCAACATCGCCCAGAGCCTGCTGGCGGTCACCAACAGCTATGTCGCGGAGTTCCTGCCGGGAATCCGCCGGGCGGTAAGCCAGCCGCCCGCCCGCCTGCGCTGCGGCATCGCGCTGGGTCAGATCATCGCGGTGGGCGGAGGCGCCGACTATGTCGGATCCTGCATCAACGTGGCGGCGCGGCTGCAGAAGATCGGATACCTCTCCTTCGCGGTCTCGCGCCGGGGCTTCGACCTCGAAGAGTCGCCTGCCACCGAAGGCTCGCTGCGCTCGTTCCTCACTCTCAAGCGGACTGCGATCCGCAGCATCGGCGACCAGGAGCTGGTCTACATCCGCAAGGACGAATTCGCCGCGCTGGGCGAAGCCGGCCGGCGCGACTTCGCCGATCCGTGATTTCACGCATCACGTTTCACTAACCGGCTACGGACGTGACGCGAGCTCGCGCAGCCAGAGGTTCTCCAGCCGCGGCTGGCCACCCGCGCCCCAGGCGGCATCGAGCTCGCAGGACTGTTCCGTAACGCGGCTGACGGTCGCCGTGCCCACGGCCTGCTCGCGCCACTCCGCCGGCTCACCGCCCGCGGGAGTCCGCACCAGCACCGTGAACACCTGGCTGGTGCGCGCGCCGTGGAACGTACCGACCGGCGCCTGCAGTCGCGTGCCCTCCAGGGCCATGACAGGGGCCTGCAGCGGCTTGAGCTCCACGATCCGCCCGGCGATCTTCTCCGCGAGGCCGGAACAGAGCGTGTCGAGCGCCTCTTCGGGCCGGCGCGACGCCGTGAAGGAGGCCATCACCTGGGTGGTCTCGGTATCGACCAGGCGCAGGTAGAGCGTCTCGACACCGGCGGTGGAGACCATCAGGTCGCCGAGCAGCAGCACGCTGGCCGGCAGCAGGCGGCCGATCGCCAGCCGCGCGCGGGGATCGGCGAGGCCGGAGAATCCGAGCCGCTGCTCCTGCAGCAGGGTGGCCAGCGCCTCGCGCTCGATCACCCGAATGCCGGACGCGCCCTCCAGCTCCGCGCGCAGCACGATGCGGTAGAGGCGCGCCAGACCTTCGGCGGCCGGCGCGGCGCCCTCCGGCGCCTCCGGCCCGAGGCACGCCAGCACGCGCGGCCGCGCCGCCGGCGCCGGACGGTCCGGGCGCGGCGTGGCCTCGATCTGCTCGATCAGCTTGCGCAGCTCGTCGCCCGCTTCGCGCCGCTGAGTGCGTCCGATGGCGTCAGCCACGGCGCGGGCCATCCGGTCCTGGGCATTCTTGCCCAGGACGCCGGCGACGAGGTTGCCGGCGGCCTGCGGGGCCCCGGCGTGCAGCAGCTCGGCGGCACTGCGCAGCGTCTCCTGGCGCCGTTGCGCCTCCCCCGCCGCATCCCCTACCCCGGCGGCGCCGCGCAGGCTCTCCCCGGCGGCGCCCGCGGGCGGCGCTGCGAGGGCCGCGAGCCGGATCCCGCCCGCCTTGCGGATGAAGACGAACTCCCCGCCGGAGTGGCCGCCCAGCGGCAGCGGCCCCATCTGCACCATTTGCCCGGTAAGCGCGGCCACGCGCTCGCGCAGCGCCGCGCCAAGATCGGAGGCCGAGAAGACCGGCGGGGCGGCATGCTGCAGGTAGTTGATCGCCTGCTGCGCGAAGATGCTGTGTCCCGAGCCGCTGTCGAGCACGGGCTCGACGCCGCCGCTGGTGATCAGGTAGCGCGAGGGCCGGGCGATGGCGCGCTCGTACCAGGCCTGTCCGCCCTGCGCCCGCAGGGGCTCGTCCCCGCGGAAGAGCGCGCCGCTGTAGCAGGCGTCGGACATGACCAGCACATGCCGCGCCTGCGAGGCGCCGATCAGGCGGGTGATCGTCGAGTTCCAGAGCCAGTCCTCCTTGGCGTCGCGCCCGTTGATCCGCTGGCGGGCGTCGGCCGGAATCCAGTAGCCCTCGTTCAGCTTCTCGTCGAAGGCGCCGTGGCCGGCAAAGTAGACGAGGTCCGCGCCGTCCGTGCCGGCGGTCGCCAGCTCGTCGAGCGCGTTGAGGATCGCCGCGCGCGAGGCCTCGCCGTCGAGCAGCGTCCGCACCTGGAAGCCGTATTCGCCGGCCAGTATCCCGGCGACGGCCTCGGCGTCGGCGCGGGCGGTGTCGAGCGGATGCCATCCTTCGCCGTCCGCCGGATCGTACTTGTTGATGCCGATGACCAGGGCACGGTAGTCCGGCAGGGCGGCCGCGCCGCGGACCGCTTCCCCGCTGCCGGGAGCGGCGTACCCGTCCGCCGCGCCGGTCGCGTCCGGTCCACGCCTGGCGGCGCGCGGGGCCAGCCAGAGGGCCGTCAACGCCACGGCCACTCCCAGCGCCAGCAACGTTACCGCCAGCCGAGCCGCGCGACGGCGCACCACCGCCGGAGCGCAAGACGGCATCGGTTCCGCCGGCGATATGTCCGTCGGCTCCGCCGGCACGGCGGGGGCCGCCAGACCGCCCGTCCTGATCTTGTAGGCGTTCACCCCGTTGGCGGAGGTGTTTCCGGACTGCCCGGATGCCGCGGTCTTATCTTGAGTAGACATGGCAACCCTCCTTTACGAGCTCCTCGGCCCCGGCCGGCAGGACGCTGGCCGTGCTGGTGGTCTGCTGCAGGCGCTCGATCCGCAGTTCCACGGGACGCCCGTCCGCCTTGCAGACCCGGAGCGTCTCCGGCTCCGTCGCGCCGCCGGGATCGAGCACCAGGAACCGGCTGCGCTCCGCCGTGCCGTCGTCGCGTCCGACGTTCAGCACACAGCGGCTGCCAAGGCGTCTGGAGACCAGCCCGCTGACCAGCGGGAAACCCTGGCCGAGCTTGAGCGCCAGCCCGGACACAGCCTCGTCGAGGCCTTCGCCGGCGTCGGGGCTGTAAACGTCGCTCGTGAAAAGTATCTCGCCGCTCTCGGTCTCGACGGCCCTCAGGAAGACGGTTATGCCGCGGGCCTCGATGAAGAGCGTCCCCATCAGCAGCATCTCGGCCGGTACGAGCTTGCCGATGCGCAGGGCCGCCGCGGGATCGGCGAGATCCGAGAGGCTCAAACCCTGCTCGCGGAGCACGTAGTCCCACCCCTCGTCGCGCTCGAGAAGGCGGAAGCGGACCGGCTCGCGGGTCAGCTCGGCCTCGAACCGGCGCTTGACCCGGACGCCGGCCGGCCCCGCCTCGGCCGGGATCAGGGGGGGCACGCCCACCGTCAGGCGGTAGCGCGAGTCGAGGTGTTCGGGCTGCAGCCGGACCACGGTCACCTGCTGTGCCGTGCGGTTGCCGCCGCGGTCGGTGGCGGCGATCTCGAAGCGGTTGGTGCCGGGATCGAGCGGCAGGCGGCGGGCGAAGTAGGCGCGCAGGGCGCCCGCGTCGGCGGCGGACAGCAGGTTCTCGCCGTTGACCGTCACGCGGGCCAGCCCGCCGCCGTCGGAGGCCACGCCGTCGACGAAGAACTCCGCTGCGAAGACGCGCACGAGCGGCTGGCAGCCGCGCAGCACTAGCGCCGGGCGCAGGCGGTCGGCCTCTCCGCCGCCCTCCGCATCGGCGGGCGCGCCGGCGGCCGGCGGGGCGAGGGCCGCGACCGTCCAGTCGCTCCAGCCGGCCCGCGACTGCGCAAGGAAGGGGGCGTAGCCGGGGGCGGTGAGCGCCAGGCGGGCGGCGGCAGCGGCGCCGGCGCGGCTACTGGCGGCCACGGACAGGGGAAACGTCAAGAAGTTTCCGGCCGCGTCGGCCACGCTCAGCATGGCTCCGCCCGCAGGCACCTCCAACCGCAGCGGCACTTCGGCTGCCGGCAGGACTCCGTCCGGGAGGACGGCGACGCCGTCCAGGAGGACCGACGCCACGCCACACGGATCCCGGCAGACCCCCTCCACCACCCACTGGGCGCCGCTTGCCCGCAGCGAACGCACCAGCACCTGCGGCGGCTGCCAGTCGGCAACCCGCAAGATGCGCAGTGCGACGCCGCGGCCGGAAAGGTCGACCGCCGTGATCTCGATCTGATTGGTGCCCTCGGCGAGATCCACGCGCCGCGAGAAGGACCGCGACGGCATGGCCAGCTCGATGAACTCCGGCGCGCCGCCGATCGCCAGGTGCCGAATGTGGCCCTCACCCTCCGCGACGCCCGCGACCAGGAGCGACCGTTCGCGGGTGAGCGCGGAACCCGCCGCTCCGGGCGCGTCGAGCCTGATGCGCGGCGCCGGCAGGCGGCGTCCGGAGAACTGCCGCGCGCGGGCGAGGTTGAGGTAGTGCTTGGCACGGCCCGAGGGCGCCTGCTGCAGCGAGCGTTCGAGGTGCCGGACGGCGCCCGCGTCGTCCTGCTGCTCGTAGAGGCAGACGCCCAGCTCGCGGTTGGGGAAGTAGCCCTCGACGAAGTGGAGGCCGTAGGTCCGGGCACGCCAGCGGTCGCGGTCGTTGCCGAAGCGGGCGCCTTTAAGGATGCCCAGGCAGCGCCGGAAGTCGTCGGCCGCCTCCGTGTGCCGTCCCTGCCGCAGGAACTGCTGGCCGCGCGCGTAGTAGTTCCACCAGTTGTGGCGGTGGAGGGCGCCATCCCCGTCCAACGCCGGCGGGCTCAGGCATCCGGCCAGCGCCAGGAGCGCCACGGACAGCAGCCCGGCGCCCGTCAGGAGGAGAAGCCGCCGATTTCCGCCGTGTGCCGTTCGTGTCCTATGGATCAGGCTCTTCATGCTCGCCCCGTCTAATTTCCCGCCGGCCGGCGCGGTTTTTCCCCGGCGGACGCGGGAACGGCCAGGGCCGCGGCAATCTGCGCGGCCGAGGCGTCGGCCTGTTCGAAGAAGCGTTCCAGGCGCGAGTAGTCGCCGCTCCACTCCCCCATCGGTCGGCCGCCGGCCCCCTCGGCGCGCACGACGGCCGCGAAGGCGCCATCCGGCAGCTCGTTGACGCGCAAGGCGAGGGTCAGGCCGTCGGGCAGGCTTCCGCCGCGGTCGGCCAGCGCCCAGGCGAGGGCGTCGGCCAGCGCCGCCTGCATCCGTACCGCATCGCTCCGGCCTAGCCGTCCCGCGGCGGGCGAGGCGGCTGCGCCGCGGTAGCGCAGCGGCGCGAAGGCAACGGGCGCCCACGCGGCCGGCGGTGGTGCGGGTGGCTTGCGGAGCATGGGCGGCAGGGCCACGGCCAGCAGGGCCGCGGCCAGCGCGGCGAAACCGAGGCGTAAAGACAGGGAGGGCTTCGGGAAGGGCGGCAGGCGGAAGCGTCGCGCGCGGGCGGCGGCCGGCCACTCTGCGTCTCTGCGCCTCTGCGTTGTTTCCCGGAGGAAGCGCTGCGAGCAGTCGGCGGCCGGCACCGCCGGCGCGTCGGCGGCCTGCTCGTCCCGCTCCCACGCGGCCAGTGCCTGCTCGACGAGCGCCTCGTCGCCGGCGTCCCCCACGGTTGCGATTTCCGGCATGGCGGCGCGCAGCAGTCGGTCGAGGCGGCGCGCCTGGTCGCACCTTCCGCGCAGGGCGGTATCCGCGGCCAGCCGCTGCTCGAAATCGCGACGCGCATCCGCGTCCAGTGCGCCGTGCAGATAGGCCCAGATCATTTCCTCGGAACGCTGTTGCACCTTGTCCATCTCGACTCCCCGGCCTTCGCTACGGCGCCGCCAGTTCCGCGATGAGCGCGCCGCCACAGCGCAGCGGAAACAGGGCCGCAGTGCCTACCGCATGTCTGGTTAGTCGTTCAAAACGCAGGTTTCTTCCGGCGGTTCAGACGGATATTGCATTCACGGGCTAAGGGCCGGGCGCCGCATCGTCCCGTTCGAGCAGGCCGCGGAGCTTGTCGAGGCAGCGGGAGAGGCGGCTGCCCACGGTGTTGACGGCCACGCCCTGCCGTGTGGCCATCTCGCGGTAGGAGAGTCCCTCGGCATAGAACTGGAGCAGGCAGCGACGCTCGTTTTCGTCGAGCCGCCGCATGGCGCGGCGGAGCAGGGCCGCCCGCTCGGCGCGCAGCAGGGCCTGGACCGGATCGAAGGCGCCGTCCGCGGGCGTGTCGGGCTCCTCCCACGTCCCCTCCGCGTTGTAGCGGCCGAGGGGCGTCAGGCGCGCCTGACGCCGGAGCTGCTTGCGCAGCAGGTCGATGCAC
>CAYPJN010000110.1:0-7469 GCA_964411055.1 uncultured Lentisphaerales bacterium
GGGCGTTGGTGCGGGTGCGCTGCCCGCGCACGGGCAGCCCCTTGCGGTGCCGCTGCCCGCGGTAGCTGCCGGTGCTGATCAGGCGGCGTATGTTCTGGGACACCTCGCGCCGCAGGTCGCCCTCTACGCGGTAGTGCTCCTGGATGTAGGCCGTCAACTGGCGGATCTCATCCGGCGTCAGGTCGTCGGCATGCTTGGCCGCCTCGACCTTGCAGGCCGCCACGATTGCGCGCGCGCGCGCCGGACCGATTCCGTGGATATACCGCAAGGCGTAGTCCACGCGCTTGCGTCCAGGAATGTCCACACCCATCATTCTCGGCATGGTCAGTATCTCCGATCAACCTTGGCGTTGTTTATGGCGGGGATTCGTGCAGCTTACGCGCACGACGCCCTTCCGCCGCACGATCTTGCAGCGTTCGCATATCCGACGCACCGAACTTCGCACCTTCATGGTGATTCTCTCCAAATCGCAAAAGCCAGTTAGTTTACACGAAACCACCCGCGTCCGTCCACTCCAAAAGAGCGGGGCGGCGCGCGCGGTCATCGCGGCGTCAGCACCTCGGCGCCACCCGGCATCACCGCTACCATGTGCTCGCAATGCGCCGCCGGCGAGCCGTCGCAAGTCACAACCGTCCAACCGTCCGGCAACACGCGCACCTGGCGCCCGCCGCGGGTGAGCATGGGCTCGATGCAGAAGACCATGCCGGCCTGCAGCAACGGGCCGCGCCCGGCGCGCCCGAAGTTGGGCACCTGCGGCTCCTCGTGGAGCTCGGTTCCGATGCCGTGCCCGACATACTCCTGCACCACGCCGCAGCCGCCGGCGCGCGCGGCCTGCTCGACGGCGTGCGACACGTCGGACAGGCGGCGGCCCGGCGCCACGGCCGCGATGCCTTCGGCGAGCGCGCGGCGCGCCGTCTCGACGAGGCTCACGACCCCGGGATCCGCGACGCCGACCATGACCGTCTCGGCGTTGTCGCCGCAGAAGCCGCCGTAGCGCACGCCGACGTCGACGCTCACTACGTCGCCCAGCGCGATCACCCGGCCGCCCGGGATGCCATGGATAACCTCGTCGTTCACCGAGACGCAGATCGTCCCCGGATAGCCCCGGTAGTTCAAAAAGGCGCTCTCGGCGCCGCGCGCGCGGATGGCCCGCGCGGCCACGGCATCGAGTTCGGCGGTGGTCACCCCGGGTGCGATGGCGTCGCAGACTTCCCGCAGCACCTCGGCCGCCAGGCGCCCGCTGACCCGCATTCCCGCGAGCTGCTCTTCGTTCTTGAGCGCGATCACTCCAGCACCGCCCGGGCGACGCGCGCGGCGGACTCGTCGGCATCGCCATCCGCGTCGATGCGCACCAGCAGTCCGCGCTCCGCGTACCATTCGATCAGCGCCGCCGTCTGCCCGCGGTAGACTGCCAGCCTTCGCGCCACGCGCTCAGGCCGGTCGTCCTCGCGCTGCACCAGCGCCGCGCCGCAGGAGTCGCAGATGCCGGCGACGCGCGGCGGCATGTTGCTGACATGGTAGTTGGCGGCGCAGGCGCCGCAGACGCGGCGGCCGGCGAGGCGGCCGACCAGCACCGCTTCGGGAACCTCGAGCCAGACGGCGGCGGCGACGGCGGTGCCGGTGCGCGCGGCCTCGGCCTCCAGCGCGACGGCCTGCCGCGCGTTGCGCGGATAGCCGTCCAGCAGCAGGATCTCGCCGGGGGCGCACTGCCGCAGGCGCGCATTTACCAGCGCGCCGACGGTCTCGTCGGCGACCAGCTCGCCCTGGCGCATGGCGGCGGCGGCGGCGCGTTCGGCCGGGGTGCCGTCGTGCCGCATGGCGGCGCGCAGCAGGTCGCCGCTGGACACATGGCGCAGCGCAGGATGGCTGCGCGACAGCCGCGCGGCGATCGTGCCCTTGCCGGAACCCGGCGCGCCTAGCAGAACAATCACTTTCATGCCGTCTACTTCCTGCCGCGCATCCGTCCGTGCTTGAGGAACCCGTCGTAGTGGCGCATCAGCAGCATGGACTCCATCTGCCGCAGGGTGTCGAGCGCCACGCCCACGATGATCAGCAGGCTGGTGCCGCCGAAGAAGGAGGCCATCTCCCAGGGGATGCTGAACTGCCCGCGCAGCAGGGTCGGGAAGATGGCCACGACGATCAGGCCAATGGCGCCGATGAGCGTGACGCGCGTCATGGTGTGGTCGAGGTACTCGGCGGTGGCCCGTCCGGGGCGGATGCCGGGGACGTAGCCGCCGGTGCGCTTGAGCTCGTCGGCGATGCGCATGGCGTTGAACTGGGTGGCGACCCAGAAGAAGCAGAAGAAGAGCACGAGCACGGTGAACGAGACGAGGTAGATGGCGCTGGTCATCTCGACCATCTGGCCGCCGATCCACTTCGCCCAGCCGAGCCAGGGAAGCCTGTCGGTGTCGATGCGCGTCAGCAGGGCGGCGGGGTACTGCAGCAGCGGCTGGGCGAAGATGATCGGCATGACGCCGGCGAAGTTGACGCGCAGGGGCATGTAGCTGGCCTGGCCGCCGTAGGTCTTGGCGCCCACGGTGCGCCGCGCGGTGTGGATCGGCACCTTGCGCACGCCCTGCGTCAGCATGACCGTGCCGGCGGTGACCAGGAACCCCACGAGGCACAGCAGCGCCAGCTCGAAGAGGCTGTGAGCCGCCTGGGCCGAGAAGTACCGGTCGTAGGCCTCGATCAGCGCCACGGGCAGGCGGCTGCAGATGTTGATCATGATGATCAGCGAGATGCCGTTGCCGATGCCGCGGGCGGTGATCTGGTCGCCAAGCCACATGATCAGCATGGAGGCGGCGGTCATGGCGATGACCGTAAGGAGCTCGAAGGACAGGCCGGGGTTGTTGACCAGATGCAGGTCGCCCTGTCCCAGGAAGCCCGGGTTCTCCAGCATGCGGGCCAGGAAGAAGGCCTGGAAGACGCAGATGACGATGGTGAAGTAGCGCGTGTACTGGTTGAGCTTCTGGCGGCCGGTGTCGCCCTCGCGCGCCAGCCGCTCGAGGCCCGGGATGATGGCCGTCATGAGCTGCAGGATGATCGAGGCGCTGATGTAGGGCCAGATGCTGAGGAAGCCGACGGAGCAGCGGCTCATGGCGCCGCCGGTGAAGACGTCGAACATGCCCATGATCCCGCCGCCGACCTGGCCGGCGGCCTTGATGCTCGCCAGCGCCGCCTCCAGCGTCCGCCAGTTGACTCCCGGGGTCGGCACCATCGACACCAGGCGGCAGATGAAGACCAGGCCGAAGGTGAAGAGGATGCGTTTCCGAAGCTCGGGAACCTTGAAGGTGTTGGCGAACGCTGCAAGCATGGCGTCACTCCCCGGGGGTTTCGCAGGTGCCGCCGGCGGCCGCGATCTTGACGCGCGCCGCAGCGCTGCAGGCGCCGGCCTTCACGGTCAGGCGGCGCGCCAGATCGCCCGCGCCGAGGATCTTGGCGCGCGCGCGGCAGCCGGAGACGAGTCCGGCAGCGGCCAGGGCGGCCACGTCGACCACGGTGTCGTCCGCGAAGCGGTTGAGGGCCGCGATGTTGACCGGTTCCCAGGGGATGCGCGTCGGGTTCTTGAAGCCGCGCTTGGGCAGGCGCCGCAACAGGGGCATCTGGCCGCCCTCGAAGTGGCTCTTGAACTTGTGACCCTTGCGGGCGTACTGGCCCTTGTGGCCGCGGCCGGCCGTCTTGCCGAGGCCCGAGGCGCGTCCGCGCCCCCGGCGCTTGCCGCTCGTGCGGGTGCCGGGCTCGTTTGTCAAGCTGTGCAGATCCATGGTCGGAGACTCTCCCCGCCGCGGCCCCGGCCGCGGCATGTTCATGACACTAGGCGCGGGCGGCGGCGACCGTCTCGCTGGAGCGCAGCCGCTCCAGGGCGACGATCGTGGCCTTGACCACGTTGAGCCGGTTCTTGCTGCCGAGGGACTTGCCCACCACGTCGCGCACGCCGGCGGCCTCGAGCACCGGGCGCATGCCGCCGCCGCAGATGACGCCGCTGCCGTCCGGCGCGGGCTTGAGCAGCACGCGCCCGCCGTCGCACACGCCGACCACCTCGTGGGGGATCGTGCGGCCGTGCATCGTGACGCGCACCATCTGCCGCCGCGCCGCGTCACCGCCCTTGCGGATGGCCTCGCTCACCTCGTTGGCCTTGCCGAAACCGAAACCGACGCGCCCCTCGCGGTCACCGACGACGACCACGGCGCTGAAGCTGAAGCGGCGGCCGCCCTTGACCACCTTCGAGCAGCGGTTGACGAAGACCACGCGCTCGTCGAACTTGTCCCGTTCCGCGGACTCGTTCCTGCCCTTCCGTTCCATTGCGCTCACTTGGACTCCTCTTCCGTCTTGCCCTTGTCGCTGATCGACAGGCCCGCGGCCACGGCCGCCTCGACCAGTTCCTTGACACGCCCGTGGTAGCGGAACCCGCCGCGGTCGACGACCACGCGGGAGAGGCCCTTCGCCAGCGCCGCCTCGGCGGCCGTCTGGCCCAGCGCGCGGGCGGCGGCGCAGTTGACGGCGGCCTTGGCGCCGGCGGTCGAGGCCGAGGCCAGCGTGCACTGCGCGTCGTCGTCGATGAACTGCACGTAGAGGTGCTGGTTGCTGACGCAGATCGACATGCGCGGGCGTTCCGCGGTGCCCTTGACGCGCTGCCGCAGGCGCTGATGGCGCCGCTGGCGCTGCTCTTTGCGATTCTTCATAGTCTCAGAAACTCCGGTTATGGGGCGCTAGGCCAGCTTCTTGCCCTGCTTGCGGCGGATAACCTCGTCCGCGTAGCGGATGCCCTTGCCCTTGTAGGGCTCGGCGGGATAGTAGCTGCGAATGCGGGCCGCGACCTGGCCGACGAGTTGCTTGTCGTTGCCGTCGACCAGCAGGCGGACGCCCTGCTTCTCGCTGACCTTGATCCCGTCGGGGACCGGAAACTCCTTCGGCGAGGCGAATCCCAGCGAGAGGAGCAGCTTCTGTCCCTGGACCTGGGCCTTGAAGCCGGTGCCCTCGATCAGCAGCTCGCGGCTGTAGCCCGCGGTGACGCCGGTGATCATGTTGGCGCACAGTGTGCGGCAGAGGCCGTGGAGGCTGCGCTGACCGCGCGATTCGTCGCTCCGCGAGACCAGCAGCGCCGCGCCCTCCACGCGCGCCGCGATGCCGTCGGGCAGCCCGAACCGGAGCTCGCCGCGGGGTCCCTTGACCGAGACCACCCGGTCCTCGACCTTGACGGTCACGCCGGCCGGAATGGCGACCGGGTTCTTTCCGATTTTCGACATCGTTCTATCCTTACCAAACGGAACACAGCACTTCGCCGCCGAGCTTGCGCCGGCGCGCATCCTTGTCGGCCATGACGCCGGCGGAGGTGCTCAGGACCGCGAGGCCCATGCCGCCAAGCACGCGGGGAATGTCGCCCTGCCCGCAGTAGCGGCGCAGCCCGGGACGGCTGTCGCGCCGGATGCCGCGGATGACGGGCTCGCCGTCGGCGGTGTACTTGAGCGTCAGGCGCAGCTCGCGACGACGCGGGTCGCCGGCGGTGACGGCGCCGATGAACCCCTCGGCCTGGAGGATCCGTGCGATCTCGCCCTTCAGGCGGGAGGTCGGCATCGTCACGTCCGGGAGGCGGGCCTTCTGCGCATTGCGGATGCGCGTCAACATATCAGCGATGGGATCTGACCAGCTCATCTTCGGGACCTACCAGCTTGCCTTGGTGACGCCGGGAATCTGCCCGGTCAGGGCCAGCTCGCGGAAGCAGAGTCGGCAGAGCTGGAACTTGCGGATGACGGAGTGGGGACGCCCGCAGCGCGAGCAGCGCGTGTAGCGGCGCACACCGAACTTGGGGGTGCGCTTCGCTTTAACCATGAGACACGTCTTGGCCACAGGAGACTCCTTACTTCGGGTTGGCGCCAGAGAAGGGCACGCCGAGCATCGACAGGAGCTCGCGGGCCATCTTGTTGTCCGGGGTAGTCGTGCAGAGGGTGATGTCCATCCCCTGCTCCACCGGGACGCCCGCGGGGTCGATCTCCGGGAAGATCGTCTGCTCCCTGAGCCCGAAGGTGTAGTTGCCGCGGCCGTCGAATCCGCGCGGCGAGAGGCCGCGGAAGTCACGGATGCGCGGCAGCGCGACGCTCACCAGGCGATCCATGAACTCGTACATGCGGTCGCCGCGCAGCGTGACCTTGGCGCCGATCACCATGCCTTCGCGCAGCTTGAAGTTCGACACGCTCTTGCGCGCCTTGCAGAGCAGCGGCTGCTGCCCGGTGATCGCCGCCAGCTCGCCGACGAGCTTCTTCTGGACATCCTTCTCGACGATGCCGAAGCCCATGTTGACGACGATCTTCGTCGGCCGCGGCACGAGCATCGGGTTGGCGATGCCGAGCTTTTTGCGCAGCGCGGGCACCAGTTCGGTGCGGTACTTGTCCTTCAGCCTGGCCATATGCTTCCTCTTCTCAATCCAGGACGCGCCCGGTCCCCTTGGCCTTGCGCACGGTCTTGCCGCCCTCGCGGACACGCGAGATGCGCACGCCCTTTTTGCGGTCGGGGTCGTAGGGCATTAGATTCGACAGCCGGATCGGCGCCTCAAACTCGTTGTAGCCGCCGGCGGGCTTCTCCTGCGTGCGGCGCACCGCGCGCTTGACGATGTTGAGCCCCTCGACGACGGCCTTGCCGGCGGCTGGATCCACCGACAGGACGCGCCCGGTCTGGCCCTTGTACTCGCCCGCATTGGCGATGACGATGTCGTTTTTCCTGATTCTTGCGATGCTCATGTTGGTGCTTCCGGCGGACTAGACGACTTCGGGCGCCAGCGATATGACTTTGGCGCAGGGCGTGTCACGCAGCTCGCGCGCCACCGGGCCGAAGATGCGCGTCCCGAGGGGGTTGAACTTGGCGTCGACGATCACGCAGGCGTTCTGGTCGAAGGATACGAGCGAGCCGTCATCGCGGCGGATCGGATGCGACGTGCGCACGATCACCGCCAGGCAGACCTGGCCCTTCTTGACCGCGCCGGCAGGCGCGGCCTCCTTGATGGCCACGCGGATCACGTCGCCGATGTGCGCGAACTCCTTGCGTTGCCCAAGGACGCGGAAGCAGCGGGCGCGCTTGGCACCCGTGTTGTCCGCCACGACAAGATTGGTTTCCTCGCGGATCATTGCTGTTTCGCTCCCCCGCCGGCCGCGGCCGCTACCCTGGCCACCAGACGCCAGCGCTTGGTGGCGCTCAAGGGACGGCACTCGGCGATGTCCACCACGTCGCCGACGGCGGCGACGTTCTCCGCGTCATGCACATGGTACTTACGGTGCTGGCGGATGACCTTGCCGTACTTCGGATGCGGCAGACGCCGCTCACCCTCGACCACGATGCTCTTGTCGCCGCTGCGGCTGACGACCACGCCCCGGCGCGCCTTGCGGCCGCCGCGCTGCTGCACTTCCTCGCTCATGCTAACCTCTCCCGCTCGGCGGCGATGGTCTTCATCCGCGCGATGTCGCGCCGCATGTGGCGGA
>CAYPJN010000111.1:0-7448 GCA_964411055.1 uncultured Lentisphaerales bacterium
ATTCGGTAGACGGGGAACCGCACAGCTCAAAGATCGTGTCTTCCGCGATGAAGGGGCGGTTGTAATTATTCAGCACGATTGCCCCGGAACGAGTCATACTAGCTTTGTTCGCTGTTACGCATCTATGGAAGGTGCATCCGTAGACCTGCAATTCGGCGTTGTTTTCAGCAACAATGCCTCCCGAGGCGACGCTGTTGTTCCAGTTGGGGGAATTGCCGCGGAAGGTGCAGTTGCGGAACGTGTTTGTCGTGACGGGCGAGGAGGTCGATGCGGTCGTCACGTAGACCACGTTCTGGCAATAGGCGAATTCGCAGTCCTCGACATCAAGCCCGGTGCCGTACGAATAAACGACGAGGTGCTGTGAATGAACATACCAGTTGCAGGCGAGGAAACGGCATTTTTTGATGAAGAAGTTGGTTTCGTTAGCCTTTTCGATCCGGATCGTCCGAGTCTGGGAATGGAAGAAGGTGAGGCCGTAAAATCCTCCGCGGCCGACTTTGACGCCGTCGGTGTTGACAAAGGCGACGGATTTGCCCGTATAGCCGATGGCCACGTAATAGCCGGGGTTGAGGGCGTCGTCGGGCGGATACTGAAAGGTCATGTTGTCCTCGCCCGTCCACATGGAAAGCTCGGGCGACGTGTTTGGCCAGGTATCTGACGTTACGCTGTTTATGATGACGGGATTCGCGCCGGGATCGGCTTCGCCGGCGCTGGTCTCGGTTCCGGCGAAACCGCCGCGGACGATGACGTTCGGCAGCATCGCGACCTCTCCGATGTAGGCGTAACGTCCACCCTTGATCCAGACTTCGCCGCCTCCGCTCGTCTCGCCGGCCTTCGCATAGGCCGAGGCGATGGAATTCATCGCGTTCTCCCAGCTCGAGCCGTCCTCCGTGCCACAGGCCGTTGGCGCGACGTAAACGCGCCGCGCGGGGCCGTCGATGAGGTAATTCGCCGTGAGGATGACGCGCGCGTTCATTGTGACGGTCGTCGAGGCGTCATTGCTCTCGTCCGCGTACGTGAAATCACCCTTCCATGCCAGAAACGCATACCCTACCGCCGGAGTCGCGCCGATCTGAACCGTCGTGCCGACGGCATAAACGCCCGAATTGTCGGTCGTGACCGTTCCCTGCGCGGCTGAGGCCAGGCTCAGTTGGTAGTAGCCGGTTCCTTCGGCGTCGGCGCCTTCGGCGAAAGGCGTCGTCGAAAGGTTGGCGAAGTGGTTCTCGCCGTCGTATAGCGACAGTTTGCCGCCTGCGCCCAAGAGATCAACGGCCGGCGTGAGTTCCTTCACGAGCGTTTCGTCCTCGTGGATTTTCACCGCGTGAAGGCGGAATTTGCCATAGTCGCCCAAGGAGGTCGAGGGGGTCGTCAGGTATCGCGCGAAAAGCATCAGCGGATTCGCGGCCGTGAAGTCAGCTTGCGTGACGTCGGCGATTTTCGACCCCGCGAAATAGAGCCCGTTCGATGAGCAGGAAATCGTGTATTCGGTGTTGACGGCAAGGGAGACGACCGTTTCGGTTCCCTCTGTCACGCCATAGTCGAAGCGCAGACGGTGGCTTTTCGAGGTAGAGTTGTAGATTTTGAAGAGCGTGAACGTGTTATTCGTCGCCGATGTGCCGCGCGAACAGAAGATGGTCTCGTTGGCTGTAGCGAGTGCCGACCAGGAAATCGTCACTTCGATCGTTGAGTTGCTCGATGGCGTGTAATCGGTCAGGATCCGCTGCGCCCCGTCCGCCTCGATGTAGTCAAGCGTTACATCCGAAGCTTCGGCGGGCGAGATCGCCGCTCCAAGAACGGCAAGCGCGCAATATGCGAAGGATTTCGTCATCCGGTGGATATGTACTTGATTCACTAGCATCCCATAGGCTCCCTGCGGGCAACCGAGGCTCTTGCAGAACCTCCCGGTCGCTGCGCCAACTGGCCTGTCTGCCTGTATAGACGTACAGACCGGCTTGCGACCGGGGCGTTTTGAAAGTTGAAGAGTCCCGCTTCCCACCATGAGCCCGCTGGACGCACCAACCTACGCCCCATCGTTTTCTGCGCAGCAACATGACCGCGCCCAAAACGAACACGGGAAGTATCCCACTTCTGGGAGCGTTTGTCTACACCCCCCCCTGAAAATAGTTGCGCGAAAATAAAGAAGGACGCCGCCGAAAGCTTGTCCCGGACCCGGCAAACTGCTAAAATCCATCTCACTGTAAACAGCAATGGATGCAACATGAAACTCGGCGTGGTATCCCGCAGCTTTCCCAAGATGACCAGCGACCAGGCGGCCGACTTCATGGCGCGCAACGGGTTCTGCTGCACCGAACTCTGCCTGGCGCACCCCGACGCGGATTACTGGTGCTACAACGGCCGCCGCGACCTGTCCGGCCTGACCGACGCGCGCAGCCGCATGCTGGTCGAGGCCTTCCGCGGGCGCGGCATCGAGGTCTGCGCCCTGGGCGTGTTCACCAACCTTATCGAGCCGGACGCCGCCGAGCGCGCCGCCAACCTGGACTTTTTCGATCGCCTGATGCAGATCGCCGCACTCAACGGCATCCCCTGCGTGGCGACCGAGTGCGGCTTCATACCCGGCCGGCGGGGAATCAACACCGAGACCTGCGCCAACGACTTCGGACGGCTCTGCGAGAGCCTCCGGTGGCTGGCGGAGAGGGCTGAGCGCCACGGGATCGATATCGCCCTCGAGCCCTGCATCATCGATATCGTACCCAGCGCCAAGCGCGCGGCCGACCTCCTCGGGCAGATCGGCTCCGACCGCCTGCGCATCCTGCTCGATCCGGCCAACCTGATCCCCAACAACACCGAGGAGGAGATGTTCATGCATCTGGCGCCCAGGATCGCCTACCTCCACGGCAAGGACCGCAAGGTCAATGACGTCTTCGGGCGCGCCCTGGGAGACGGCGACATCGACTGGCCGCGGTTCCTCGCCCTCTACCACCGCCACGCCGAGGGTCGCCCTTTCATTCTGGAGTACGTCGGTCCCGAGAACGCCGTCGGGATCCGCGACCGCGTGCTGCAGGCCGACGCCGCCGCCCGCGGCGGCCGCGGCTAGGTGTCCGGCGCACCATTCTTTCTTCCTTCCTCCCTCTTCCACCAAAATTCAGAAAGAAGCATGAGAACCCGATTCCGGATCGCGGCGGGTCTTCTCCTGGTTCTCGCCGGCCTGGCATCCGCAACAGTCGAGCTGCGGGTGGCTGGCGCCATGCCGGGAGAGGCGCTCGGGGCGCTCTTCAGCATCGGCTCGGTCAATCCCCTGTCGATCACGGTCGAGTGGGACGACGGCGCTACGCGCGTCATCCAGGTCGTGCCCGAGTCGGAATCGCTGACGCTGACCACCAACGGTGCTCCGCAGACGTTCGTGCTGCCGGCCGCGCGGCTCAACTTCAATGATCTGAAGGTTCCCTACTATTTCCGCCCCCGGCCGCGGCGCTACACCGAGGCGCAGCAGCACGAACGGCTGGCGGCGTGGCTGGCGCTGCCCGGCGCCCACGCCGCGGTTGTGCGGTTCGAGGCGCTGCCGGACGCGGGCGGCTGCCGGCTCTACATCGACCGCCGCTACGCGGGACGCCTGGCCTCCGGCGCGCCGCTGCGGGCGCTGGTGTTCCGGCTGCCCGACGGCGGAACGGTGCAGGCCGCCGCACCCCTGCTTCCCGACGCCGATCCGCGCTACCTGGCGCTCGACTTCGGCGCGGCGGCGCAACCCGGCACGCTGCTGACCAACGCCGCCGCCTCGCTGCCGGAGGGTCTCCAGACCGTGGCGGGCATTCCCATGGTCGTGACGCGTCCGGACCGCGCGGGCGATATCGCGCGGGTGTGCCAGATGAAGGGCTCCTGGGCGCTGGAATGCGACGAGTACCTCTCGCGCACGACCTTCGACGGCATGCCCGAGTCGCAGATGCTGACGGTTCCCCAGGCGTTCTACGACCAGGCCTGGGTGCTCCTGGCCGTGGATCCCGATCCCGCGCGCGACCCGCGCCTGACACTGCGGCTGACGCGTTTCGCGGGCGTCTCCGTGGTCGGCCGCGGCAGCGCCTTTGCCGAGGCCGACCTCGATCTGCCCCGCGCCGGCGAGCCGCTGCCCGGCAACATGCAGTGCGTCGGCGAAGTCCAGATTCCCGTCGCGGGCGGCACGAACGTGCTGCCGCTGCTGCTGGCGCGTGTGGACTTCCCGATCGGCGACATGCTGGATCTGCTGGCCGGCGAGACGCAGGATCCGGCGGCCGAACTGAAAATCGGGCCCTATCTGGACTTCGAGATCCTGGGCCGCCGCGGCGCGCTCGGCGTGCAGTGGGACAACCGCCACAAGCCCGCGGGCACGCCCAGCGCCGCGCATGTCTTCGGCGTCACGCTCGGGTGCGCGCCGGCGGAGCTGCGCCTGGAGGCGGCCCAGCCGGGCAACATCTTCCACAATGGCGAGACACCGCAACTGACGGCGCATCTCCGCGCCGTGCGCGACGGCTCCTTCGTGCTCGCCTGGCAAATCCTCGACGTCGAGGGCGCCGTCTGCCGCGCGGCGGCCTGCACCAACACGCTCGCGGCGGGCGACACGGCGTCGTGCGTCCTGCCGCTGGACATGGAGACGCCCGGCTACTACGGTCTCCACATCGAGCTCGCCGCCGCGGACGGCGCGCCGGTGCTCGCCCACGAGGCCGCCTTCGCCCTCCTAGGCGACGACACGCGCGAGGCGGGCTACGAGTCGCCCTACGGGGTCTGGTGGTTCGGCGGGTCGCACCTGACAGTCGCCGACATCGCCCTGGCCGGCCCGCTGCACCAGAAGGCCGGCCTGCGCCGCACGGCCAGCACGCGCTACAACGAAGCCGAAATGGCGCCCTGGCAGATGACCCAGGCCTCCCTGCGCTGGCGGTTCAAGCTTGCCGATCTCGACGATTTCACGGCGGCCTGCGCGCGGGTGGGCGCGGAGCTCGACGCGCAGCGGCTGCGCTACCCCCACTGCGACAACGTCATGATCTTTCACGAGAGCCATGCCAACACCATGCCTGTCGAGCTGGCCGGCCTGACGCCCGTCCATGACGCCGCCACGCAACTGGACTGCCGGCGCAAGGCGGAGCTGGCCAACCGCGCGGGAGCCTTCTACCGCGAACGCTACCCCGACCTGAAGATCCTGGTCGGCAACACCGGAGGCTCGGCGCGCCTGATGGCCGACATCCTGCGCTACGGTTTCGACCGGAACGCCTGCGACTACATCGGCATCGAGACGCCGAGCCAGTCGTTCATGCCCGAGAGCATCTCGGAGAACAACATCATGGCGGCGTGGGCCAGCCGCGAGATTGGACGGCTGTACGGACACGAGATTCCCCTGACGGCCACCTTCGAGTTCACCTACCGCCTCGACCGCCTGCTGGGGGCGCGGCGGCAGGCGGAGTTCTACGTACGCGACATCCTGATCAGCCACGCGTACGGTTTCCCCCATATCTCGCCGGCGGTGCTGGACGATGCCGGCTCCAGCTACGGCAACACGCTCTGGGGCTCCTCCGGCCTGCTCCAGCGGTCGCCGCTGCTCTACCCCAAGCCCGCCTACGTGGCGGTCGCCACCGCCACGCGGCTGCTGGACAAGGTGGCGGCGACGCGCATGGTGACGAACGGCTCGCTGACCGTCTACACGCTGGAGGCCCGGCGCGCACGCGCCACGCCGGACTGGGTCTATGCCGGCTGGACGGCGCGCGGGGAGGCGCGGCTGGAGTGCCGCTTCGATGGCGAGACAGATGTGGAACTGGTCGACCTATACGGCCGGAGCACGCGGCGACAGACGGCCGGCGGCCGCCTCGAATGGATTGTGGGCACGGCGGCCGGCTACCTGGTCAGCCCGGTGGCCCTGCAGACGATCGCCATCGCCGGCCGGTCTTTTCCGCAGGATGCGCCGCCGCCCGGATATGTGCCGGCCAACCGCATGGACCGTCTGGACGAGTGGACCCTCTCGTCCGACCGCTACCTGAGCTGGATCAACGAGTCGGGCGGCAGTTTCCACGAGCCGCTCAACTGGTCGCCCAGCCGGGTGCCGGGCACCAACGACATCGCCCTGTTCGGCCTGACCAACGCACCCTATGCCGTTTCGTGGTCCGCGCCGGTCACCAACTTCGAGTTCGCGGTCGGCGGGGGCGACGTCACCTGGGATCTGCGCGGACACACCTACACACTCAACGTCGACTGCGACTGCCGCATCGGCCAGGCCAATGTCCCGGCCGTACTGACCGTGACCAACGGCACCGTCCGCCGGACGGTGCGGGCCGCCCGATACGGCAACCCGCTGCAGCTCTCCGGCGCCGGCACGGCGCTGGTGCTGCGCAACGCCGGTTTTCTTGACAGCAACTATCCGCTGATCGGCAGCGGCACGCGCATCTTGGTCGACGGCCCCGCGGCGATGTTCGATTCCTATGGCTACAGCCGCCAGATGAGCGGCGAGATGACCGTCACCAACCAGGGCTTTCTCAGAGCTGCGAGCGGCTTTGCCGTCACGGCCGGCGGCCGGCTGACAGTGATGGGCCCCGGCTACCGGGCGGAGGTCGCGTTGAGCGGCACGGCGGGGATCCATGCCGAGGGCGCGGCGGCGTTCCTGGACGGCGCGGAAGTGCGGAACGCGGTCGCCCAGAAGATGTATTTCTTCGGTCCGCTGACAGTGGAGCGGGCACGGTATTACTATTATTATGCGCATCCCGACTACGGCTGGATCTATCTCCGGGGCCCCGGCGGCGTGATCCAGGGAAGCGGACGGATCGAGATGGGACGCACGATCCTGGAGGGCGGGATCCTGCGGCCGGGCGGATGGCAGGGTGTGGGGACGCTGGTGTTCACCGGAGTGGTGACCAATGCACTGCCGGCCAGCGGGGGCATCGAGCTGGAACTCGCCGGCGCGCAGGAGGGCGGGTACGACCGCGTCCGGGTCGAGGCGGGCAGCCGTGGACCGGGCCTCCTGCATGTCGGCGGCACGCTGGACGTGCGGTTGACAGGGGGCTACCGGCCCCGGTCGCCCGCGACCTTCCGGATCCTGGACGCGGTCGCGATCGCCGGGCATTTCGACCGTTTGGACCTGCCGGTGCTGCGGGGCACCTGGCTGACCAACGCGCTCTTCACGGCCGGCGAGCTGACCTACCTGCCGCCGCCCGAGGCGACCCGCCTGATGCTCCGCTGAGCACCCCCGCCGGGTGCCAGGGCGGCGCACGCCCTACTCGTAGGCGCCGATATCCCGGAAGCGCAGGACGGGGGTGACCGGGCGCATCTCGACCGGATCCGCGGCGGTGCGGAACATGGTGACCGTGATGCCGACGATCCGGATGGGATAGACGGGCGTCGTGCCGCCCCCGCTTGATTGCCACTGGAAACCCGGCGAGAGGTTCGGGATCGGCGAGCGGTCGGGATCGATGTGGAAGCGCATGAAGCGCCAGCCGTCGAAGTTCACGGCCAGGTCGGCGGGCCAGTCGTTGTAGCCG
>CAYPJN010000112.1:0-4726 GCA_964411055.1 uncultured Lentisphaerales bacterium
GTAGCCCAGCGCCATCGGCTTCTCGACCAGCACCCAGCGCCGCGCCTTGAGCGCCATCATCGCGTGCTCGAAATGGTCGGTCGAGCGGGTGGCGATGTCGACTAGCTCGACTTCCTCGTCGTCCAGCAGGTCGGCATAGGTGCGGTAGGCGCGGCAGCCGAGCTGGCGCAGCGCCATGTCGCGCCGCTCCTTCACCGGGTCGCATACGGCGACGACCTTGAAGAGCTCCGGGAAGAAGGCCAGCTCGGGGATGTGCATGCCGAGCCCGGCCCGTCCCAGGCCGGCCAGGCCGATGCGAATCGGCCCGCGGGAGTCAGTGTCCATCATCATCGTGCCTCGGGAGAACAGCGAGATTGAATAGCAGTCGGATTTGGCGTAGCATAACAGCATTTGAACATGAGAACAAGCGATTTCCAGCCGCTTCCCCCGGGGGAAACCTCCACCGGCGGCGCGCCGCGCCTGCCCAAGCCGCCATGGCTGCGGGTGCGCGCCGGCGGCGGTGAAGCCTTCCAGGCCACGCGCGAACGGCTCCGGGCGCACCGCCTGCACACAGTTTGCGAGGCGGCCCGCTGCCCCAACGTCGGACACTGCTGGTCGTGCGGGCGCGCGACGATCATGATCCTCGGCGACCGCTGCACGCGCGGCTGCCGCTTCTGCAATGTCGACAAGCTGCCGGTCCTGCCGCCCGACGCGGACGAGCCGGAGGCCGTGGCGCGGGCCGTGGCTGAAAGCGGGCTGCGCGAGGTGGTGCTCACCTCGGTCACCCGCGACGACCTGCCAGACGGTGGCGCCGGCCACTGGGCGCGCACCATACGCGCTGTGCGCGGGCTGTGCCCCGGCGTTTCGATCGAGGTGCTCGTGCCCGACTTCCGCGGCAGCCGCGCGCAGGCCGAAACGGTCTTCGCCGCTGCCCCGGACGTCTTCGGCCACAACCTCGAGACCGTGCCGCGCCTCTATCCAGCCGCACGGCCGCAGGCCGACTTCACGCGCTCGCTGGCGTTCCTGCGTCAGGCGGCCGCGGCGGGATTCGTCACCAAGACGAGCCTGATGCTGGGTCTTGGCGAGCGCCCGGAGGAGGTGGACAAAGTCATGCGGCGCGCCCGCGGCTCCGGCGTAGGCATCCTCTACCTCGGCCAGTACCTGCAACCCTCGCCGCGCCATCTGCCGGTGAGCGAGTATGTCGCGCCGGAGCAGTTCGCGCGCTACGGCGAAGAGGCGCGCGCCCTGGGGTTCGGCTTCGTGGCGTCGGCGCCGCTCGTCCGCAGCTCGTACCACGAGGAGGGCCAGGCGGCCTATGTCGCGGCCGTCAGGGCGCGCGCCGCAGCGTGTGGAGCGTGACTTCCGGCGGGCAGTTGAAGCGGATGGGGATGCCGCAGGAACCGGTGCCGGACGAGGTGTAGCCCAGCAGGTCGCCGTGGCGCCAGGCCCCGCGCAGGAAACGGCGCGGGCTGCGGTCGTTGCGCACGAGGATGCCGCCCCCCGGCAGGCAGACCTGGCCGCCGTGCGTGTGGCCCGCGAGGAGCGCCTCGAAACCGCGTGCCGCCGCCTCACGGTAGATCACGGGCGAATGCGACAGCAGGATCTTGACGGCGCCTGGCGGCACCCCCCGCAGGGCGTAATCCAAATCGTGCGTCGCGTAGATGTTCGGATCGTCGATGCCGACGAGGTGCAGCGCGGCACCGCCACGCTCCAGCACGGCCGACTCGTTGACCAGGAAGCGCACCCCCGCCGCCTCCAACGGCGGCACCATTGAGGAGAAGTCGTGGTTGCCCAGCACGGCGTAGACCGGCGTGCGGATCAGCTCCGCCAGGCGCCGCATGGGGGGGACGACCTCGTCCCAGGCGCCGATCGTCGAATTGCGGAAGTCGCCCGTGATCACACAGACGTCGTACCTCAGGCCGGCGATGGCGGCGGCGACCGAATCGACCAGCGTAGCGTCGAGGTCGATGTGCAGGTCGCTCATCTGCAGCAGCGTGAAGCCCTCGAAGGCCTCCGGCAGACGGCGGAGCGCCAGTGTGTTGCGTCGGACACAGATGCTGTGGTACTGGCGGTAGCCGTGCCGGTAGAGTCCGAGCGCCCGCAGGCCGAAGGCCAGGACCGGGCGCACTACCCGGATCTTGAGCGCGGTCATCCTGGGACTGACCGGCCGGTAGTACTCGATGAGGCGCCCGCGCTCGATCGCCAGCCGCCGCTCGTACTGCCGCCGCCCCATGCGCTGCTCCATCGTCATACAGTCACTCCGGCGCGGGGAGCGGTCTCGCCTGCGGCGAGACGGAATGCAGTCGGGCGCCGGGGTTCTTCTCAAGGAAGTAGTCAAGCGCCCAGGTGGTGGGAAAGAGGATGACGAGGTTGCCCAGCAGATCCTCCGCGAGCTTGACGCCGATGCCCAGGTAGGCCTCCTCGTACTGCGCGCGGCGCACCCCCGCGTCGAACCATCGCACCAGGGTGAAGGGAGCCGGGTCGATGCGCGGGTCGGCGCCGTACTCGTTCTGCAGGCGGTACAGGACGACATCGAACTGAAGCTGGCCGACCGCGCCCAGCAGCGACTGGGTCATGCCCGACTCGGGTGTCCGGAAGGCCTGGATGACCCCCTCGTCCAGCAACTGGTCGAGCCCCTCGCGGAACTGCTTCTGCTTGGCGGTGCCGATGTTGCGGAGGGTGGCGAAGGCTTCGGGCGAGAAGCGGGGAATCTCGTCGTAGCGGATGCCGGGCTCCGTGGCCAGCGTGGCGCCGATGCGGAAGGCCTTGTGGGTCACGAGTCCGACGATGTCGCCGGGAAAGGCCGACTCGACGCTCTCGCGGTCCTGGCCGAAGAGCTTCTGCGGATAGGAGAGGCGCACGGGCTTGCCGGTGTCGGGATCCGGCACGACCATGTCCTTCTCGAAGGTGCCGGAGCAGATGCGGACAAAGGTCAGGCGGTCGCGGTGGCGCGGGTTCATGTTGGCCTGCACCTTGAAGACGAATCCCGAGAAGGCCGGCGCGTCGGGAGCGACCAGCCGCCCGTCGGCCGAACGCCGCGGCTGCGGCGCGGCGCCATACTTGATGAAGTAGTCCAGCAGGAGCTGCACGCCGAAGTTGGTGATGCCGCTGCCGAAGAAGACCGGCGTGACCCGCCCCTTCAGGATGTCGGCGGGATCGAACGACTCGCCGGCGCCGGCCAGCATCTCGATCTCCTCGGTCCAGACGGCGTGCTCCGCCGGCGGCAGGAGCGCCTTGAAGGCCTCGTCGTGGATGCCGCTGACCCGCTCGGGGGCGCGGTGGCGGCCGCGCGCGGCGCGCTCGTAGAGGTGCAGGCGGCGCTCCAAACGGTCGTAGACGCCGCGGAACGACTCGCCGTTGCCGACCGGCCAGGTGACGGGATAGGCGCCGATGCCGAGCACCTTCTCCAGCTCGTCCACCAGCGACAGCGGCTCCTGCGCCGGGCGGTCCATCTTGTTCATGAAGGTGAAGATGGGAATGCCCCGCAGGCGGCAGATCTCGAAGAGCTTGCGCGTGCGCTCCTCGATGCCCTTGGCGGCGTCGATGACCATGATCACGCTGTCCACCGCGGTCAGCACGCGGTAGGTGTCCTCGCTGAAGTCCTTGTGGCCCGGGGTGTCGAGCAGGTTGATGACGCAGCCGCCGTATTCGAACTGCAGCAGGGTGGAGGAGACGGAGATGCCGCGTTCCTTCTCGAGCTCCATCCAGTCGGAGGCGGTGTTCGGCTGGTCGCGGCGCGCGCGAACGGATCCGGCGAGCTGGATGGCGCCGCCGTAGAGCAGCAGCTTCTCCGTCAGCGTCGTCTTGCCGGCATCGGGGTGGGAGATGATGGCGAAGGTGCGGCGGCGGGCGATCTCGCGGATATGTTCGTCGGGCGTCATGGTGGCGGCTCGGGTCTGTGAGGTAACTGGAATCAGAGGCGCTAGTGTGCCGATCTTGTCGCCGCAGGTCAAGTCCCGCCGCAGCAATTTCCAAAATGGCTGCTTGTCGCCGATCCTTGTCCTTACTATACTTTCGCAACTAGTCGAACTCGTGGTGCACCCAGGATAGCGAAAGCGAGGCGTTGTGGGCTTCAAGATGGGACACGACGACCGCGCCAGACGCCTCTTCGCCACGAACCGCGCCTCGCCGCACTACCGGCATCCCTATTACCAGTTTCAGGAGAAGACCCTGCGGGACTGGGGCCTCGGATTCCTGATGACGGATCCGGCGCTATAGCCCGGAGGCGCGCTGGGTTGCCTGCGCCATCCTATCAGGGCAGGAGGCAGTCCGCGCCCGTCAACTGGCAGCTTTGCGGCGTGTACTGGTGGAACTCGATACGCACGCCGTTGGGATCGGTGGTCCAGGCTTGCCAGCTATGATCGGCCCCGAGACGCTTCGCGGTCATGTCGGCGCCTATCTTCGCCAGCGATGCTCGCACGGCATCGATGTCATCCACCTCGAGACAGAGGTGAACGATCGGATGCCGGTCGCCTGGTTCGACGGGATCTTTTCGGAAACACTCGATGTAGCGTCCCGGAGCCACTTCGAGGTAGAAGCCGCAGCGACAGCCCTCCTTCAGGAAGTCGAACCTCTTGCGCATCCCAAGCCCCTCGCGGTAGAACCGCTCGGTGGCATCTAGGTCGCGCGCCCCGATGCAGATGTGCGCGATATCCTTGACCATTGACCTTATCCCCGGTCGCGACTGCGCCTAAGGCCGATCAAGCACCTCGGCCAACGCGCCGAGGATGTCGTCGATGTGCTCGAT
>CAYPJN010000112.1:4736-7425 GCA_964411055.1 uncultured Lentisphaerales bacterium
ATGCCCACCGAGAGGCGCAGCATCTCGGGCGTGACGCCGCAGGCGCGCTGATCCGCCTCGCTGAGCTGCGCATGGGTGGTGCTGGCCGGGTGGATGATCAGGCTCTTGGCGTCGCCGACGTTCGCCAGATGGCTGAAAAGCCTTATGTTGTCGACAATCTTGACGCCGGCCTCCAGACCGCCCTTGGCGCCGAACACCACCATGCCGCCCGCGCCGTTGGGCAGGTACTTGCACGCCAGCGCATGCGCGGGATCGCCGGGCAGACCCGGATAGCGCACCCAGGCCACCTGCCGGTGGCCGGCCAGAAACTCGGCCACGCGCAGCGCGTTGGAAGAGTGGCGCTCCATGCGCAGCGGCAGCGTCTCGACCCCCTGGATGAACTGCCAGGCGGCGTCGGGCGCCAGGGTCGCGCCCTGGTTGCGCAGCCCGACGGTGCGCAGACGGAAGATGAAGGCCTGCGAATTGAGCGGTCCCAGGTCGTGCGCGAAACGCATTCCGTGGTAGCCGCGGTCGGGCTCGTTGTAGAGCGCGAACTTGGGATCGGTCCAGTCGAACGTGCCGGCATCGATCACCACGCCACCGATGCCCACGCCGTGGCCGCCGATCCACTTGGAGAGCGAGTGGATCACGATGTCGGCGCCGTGCTCGATCGGACGCAGCAGCGTCGGCGGCGTGAAGGTGGAGTCGACGATCAGCGGCAGGTGGCGTTTGCGCGCGACCGCAGCGTAACGGGCGATGTCGGCCACGTCGAGACTCGGGTTGCCGACGGTCTCGATGTAGATCGCGCGCGTGCGGTTGTTGATGGCCGCCTCGACGGCGGCGAAGTCGTTGACCGGCGTGAAGCGCGTCGTGATGCCCCCCTGCGGCAGGATGGCGTCGAACTGCGTGTAGGTGCCGCCGTAGAGGTTGGACGCGGTCACCAGCTCGTCGCCCTGCCGCAGGATGTTGGTCACGGCGAAGTAGATCGCCGCGGTGCCGCTGGCGAAGGTCAGCGCCGCGGCGCCGCCCTCCATCAGGGCAAGGCGCTGCTCGAGCACGTCGTTGGTCGGGTTCATCAGACGCGCGTAGATGTTGCCGCTCTCGCGCAGGGCGAAGAGGTCGGCACCGTGCGCGGCGCTGCGGAAGCTGTAGGCCGTCGTCCGGTAGACCGGCACGGCACGTGCCAGGGTGGCCGGGTCGGGCTTCTGGCCGGCGTGCAGGGCCAGGGTTTCCAGATGGTCTTTTGCTTTGTTCATGCGTTCTCCGCGGCTGTCGGTTGCTCGAATAGCCAGGTGGAAAGATAGCGCTCCCCGCTGTCCGGCAGCAAGACCAGAATGCGCTTGCCGGCGTACTCGGGCTGGCGGCTCAGCTCGAGCGCCACCGCCAGCGCGGCCCCCGACGAGATGCCGATCAGCAGCCCCTCCCGGCGCGCGGCGGCGCGCGCGGCGGCGCCGGCCGCCTCCGCCGAGACCTGGCGCACCTCGTCGACGACGCCCATGTCCAGCACCCGCGGCACGAAGTTCGCGCCGATGCCCTGAATCCTGTGCGGACCCGGCTGCCCGCCGGAGAGCAACGGCGAAGCGTCGGGCTCGACCGCGACGATCTTCACGCCGGGTACCTTTGCTTTCAGCACGCGCCCTACTCCCGTGATGGTCCCGCCCGTGCCGACGCCGGCAACAAAAACGTCCAGCGCCCCGTCGGTATCCGCCAGTATCTCGACCGCCGTCGTGGCAGCGTGAATCGCAGGATTGGCCGGATTCTCGAACTGCTGCGGTATGAAGGACCCGGGATTCGCCGCCTGCAGCTCCAGCGCCTTGGCGACCGCGCCCTGCATGCCGGCCGCCCCTTTTGTCAGCACCAGTTGCGCGCCATAGGCCTGCAGCAGCTTGCGCCGCTCGACGCTCATGGTCTCGGGCATAGTGAGGATCAGCCGGTAGCCCCTGGCCGCGGCCACCATCGCCAGCCCGATGCCCGTGTTGCCGCTGGTGGGCTCGATCAGCAGGCCGCCCGGCTTGAGGAGTCCATCGCGCTCGGCCGCCTCGATCATCGCCAGCGCAATGCGGTCCTTGACGCTGCCGCCGGGATTGAAAGACTCGAGCTTGACCAGCACTTCGGCCCGTCCCGCGTTGATCCTGCGGATGCGCACCAGCGGCGTCCTGCCGATCAATGCGCCGATGTTGTCGTGAATGTTAGCCATGTTCCACCCGCGTGACGCCGCTGCATTAAAACTACCTTAATGGTGGCGTTTGTAGAGAATATAGCGCATCGCGCCACCGTTGTCAAGCGGACGTCTCGAAAACTCATTAATCCTTGAAACGCTGCGTCCTTGACCTAATCCAGGTAATGGTCTATTCTATCAACCGTTCGCTGTTCCCGGCGTACCGTCACGCCGGTCACCATGTTACACCACCGTTTCGGTAGACTTCTAAGATGAAGCTTTCCACAAAAGGGCGCTATGGCCTGCGGATCCTCTACGACCTGGCGGCGAATCCCGGCGCGACACCCCGCATGCTCAAGGAGATCGCGGCGGCGCAGGGAATCTCGCTGAAGTACATCAGCCGCCTGATCATCGGCCTGCGCAAGGCGGGACTGGTCAGATCAGTCCGCGGCGCCAAGGGAGGCTTCAGGCTGGCCCGCTTCCCCAGGGACATCTCGCTGCTGGAGATCGTCGAGGCGATGGAGGGGCGCGTGGCGATCGTCGACTGCGTCT
>CAYPJN010000113.1:0-7419 GCA_964411055.1 uncultured Lentisphaerales bacterium
CGAAGGGGATCCATCCGCGTCCCGCCCACTCAGCATGCGCCCCCCGCGCCCCCCCCCTGTGGCTAGCCGATTACGAGCGTTCAGCGTTAAGCGTTCTTCTCCCCGCGGCGGGCGGCGTGGGGCCGGACCTCCGGGACGGCCGGCCCAAAGCTGTGGATCGCGGTCCCGGAGGTCCCGCGCCACCGCGGCGCGCAAGCCGCGGCGGGTGTCGTCCGCGGGCGAATGACCGGCGAACGGCACGCCGGAACGCGGAGACCGCCATCTACGGCGGGCTGTTCTTGCAAGGCCCGCGGAGACCGCGGGCTCCAGGGGGAAGGCGACACACGCAGTGCTCGATCATCCCAAGTACGTTTTTGCGATCGCGGCGACGACGAATAGCGTGACGGCAGCAAGACCTGAAATCCAGATGCATGGCGGGACTTCGGTCGAAAACAGACGCGCCTTGTTCGCGATCAGTTGTCGCAGGAAAGAAAGATACGCCAAGGATGTCATTAAGGTAGACACATGGGCGAACCCCGCGCGTTGCATCCTGCAATTTTCAACCAACAATGACGCGCAAAGTCCCCATCCGATCAGGCCCGCAAGCAACAATCTGAAGCGCGGACGTAGGTAGACGACGAAGCCTACCAACGGCATATGTTTATACAGGTTGTCCATGTTTTTCTCCGCTACGGCGTCCGCCCGGTGCGGATGATCCGCGGCTGCGAGAGCACAAGCTCGCCGGGGGTTGGTGAGTAGACCAGCAGGCTCATCCGCTGGATGGCCGCACGCGCTGGCAGCAGGTCGCGGTACGCCCAGCCGCCGGCCTCGGTCTTGAAGGACGCCTCGCCGCAGGGGAAGAGGGCGAGGTTGTCGCCCGGCTTGATGTAGACGGGGCGCGACTCGAAGTAGCGGCCCTCGATGGTGAAGGCCAGCGCCAGCCGCGCGCCGCCTCGCAGTCCGCTCCTGACCTGCAAGACGACAACATCGTCGGCCGTGACCTCCACGGGCGGCTCCTGCAAGAGGGAGAAGGCGCATTTACGCTGCGCGCCCACCGTGAAGGAGAGACGCGCGGAAGCCGCGTCGAGGACCAGCCGCCCCGGATCGCTCCACTCCTCCTGCTGCCACGCCGCGCCAGCCGCGAAGAGCGGCAGGGACCGCGCCGCGCCGGCGGGCGCCGCGGACGCGATCGCCTCGCGCTGCTGCCGCAACGTGGCGGCGGTGCGGTCGACAAATGTCGCCTCGCCCTTGCCGTGTGTCAGGAAATAGAGCGTCAGGTTGATCCCCATGCGGATGGCGCCCTCCTGCATCTCCGCCGGGCCGAGGTCGGTCAGGGACTCGTGCAGGGGGTGCGTGTGCTCGTCGATGTTGAGCCCGTCGCCGTAGTCGTTGCGGGTGTAGACCACCGCGACGCGGTCGCCGAGGCGCGCGCCCTCGATGTAGTCGAGACGGTACTTGTCGCCCGGGGGAATGGCGTAGCCCTTGTAGCCTTTGGTCAGGTCGTAGCCGGTGCGGAAGCCCTCGAAGGTCATATCGAGGCGCTCCAGCGCCGCGTCTGGCAGGATGCGCGCGATCTCGCGCCGGAATGCCGTGTCGAATGTCTCGTCCTGGAAATGCGTCGAGTCGTCGACCCAGAGGTAGCCGCCGCCGCGCAGGTAGGCGCGGAGGTTGGCGACCTCCGCGTCGCTCAGCCGGAAGTCCTTGTGGCCGGTCATGTAGACGAACGGCAGGCGGCCGAGGTCGGGACTTGCGAGGCTGACGACGCGGTCGCCGGCGTTGATGGCCAGCCGGGTGCGCTCGCGGAGTTGGTGGCCGAGGAAGGTCATGGCATGCCGCGCCCAGTCCCAGTCGCCGCCGTATTGCGCCAGGCCGATCGTCACCTGGCGCGAACCCTCGCCGCCCGCGCCGATGCGGAAGGCCAGCGGACCGCCCGACACCGGCGCCAGAGTACCGGGAGTCCGCGCCACTGCCGTGGCCGGCGGCGCCATCTCCGGCGGACTATGCGCCTGAGGCTCCGACGCGGGCTCCGGACGGATTTCGGGCGCGCGCACGGGAAGCCCCGCTTCGGTCGACGCCAGTGCCGGACGCGGAAGTTCGGTGGCGGATGGCTTCTGCGCCGCTGAAGCCGCGGGTGCAGTGTCGGCGGTTGCCGCCGCCGCGAGAGGGGCTTGTGCTAGGGCTTCCGCGCCGGGGAGCGGCGTATCCGGAAGCGCGGGAAGCGTCGCGGCAGCGTTGGGGGACGTAGCCACAATCCGCCGCAGTGTCTGCGCCGGAGCGCCGCGCGCGGAAACTGGTACCGCAGCAAGTGTAACGGACGCCGGTGCGGCGGCTTGGCCGGCGGCGGGCCTTGGTGGCAAGGCGCCCGCGCCTCCGGCTTGCGCAGGTGTGACGGATTCCGTGGTCTTCGCCCGCGCCAGCAGCACAGGCTGCGGCTTCTCCACAGGCTTGGCTGCTGTCATCTCGCCACTGGCAGCCGACAGGAGTACCACGCGTTCGGGCGCGGTTTCAGCGGCTGAGGGTGTGGCGGGCAGACTGGGTGTCGTACTGTCCGCTGTTGCGTCGGACTGTTGAAGTGTTGGCAGCGGTGCGGAGCGCGAGGGAGTCTTTGCGGCGGCCAGGCGCGTGGCGGTCGGTTCGGGTGCGCCGCTGCTTGTCGGACGGACATTGGCTGCGGCCGGTGCGGCGGCGCTCGACGCGACTAGGCGTGTTTCGGAAGGGGCAGGCGTCAGCGGAAGCGACCGGGGTGAGGGTGCCTCTGGTGTACGCTCTGTCGCCGTCATGTCCGGTTCGGGAAGCTTGAGCCTTTCAGGTTCGGCGGCCTGTGACGGTACCGTGGGGAGATCGGGCTTGTCAGGCGTGGTGACATGGGCGACCTGGAGCGGTGTGGCCGGTGCCTGTGGCGCCTCGACCGCGACCATTTGCATTCGCGGCTGGTCCTTCTGCCGGGGCAGGGTGGATGGCGCTGACGGAACAGGCTGCTGCTTAGGCTCGGCCGTCGCGCGCTGGATCTTGAGCGGTTCTGGTTCTTGTTGCGGCAGCGGCTTCTCGACAGTCTCGGTCTTGACCACCTCGATGGCCTCGACCGGAGCCGCGGGGGTTGGCGGGGGCGCGGGGGCGGTCGATTCGGCGGCAGATACCATGCGGGGTTGGTCGATTGCGGGTGTAGCGCGTTCCATGGCCGCCCTCAGTTCGGACGCCGGAGAGGCATCGGGGCGTGGCGGCTCGACCGTCTTCGGCGACATAACGGCCGCCGCGGCGGCCGCCCGGGCCACGTCGGTTTCGCGGGCCTGTTCCGCGAGCGGCACGGCCGGGCCGGGGGGCGTGAGTTGTATGCCGAGCGAGGCCTCGACCGCCTGCAGCGAGACGGCCAGCCGGGGCGAGATCTGCTCGACGGTGATCACGCGGGTCTGGACGAGCAGATCCATCAGCAGGACGGCGAGGATCGCGTGCATCAGCAGGCTCATGAGGAAGAAGGTGGTCATGCGCGAGGTTGCGAGGGTGGGGCGGGCGAACCAGCGCGAGATCAGCCAGCAGAGGAAGAGGATCGCCGCGATAAGCAGGAGAATCGTCAGGAAGTCGACCGGTCCCTTGCCGGGCTTCAGGTTGCGCGCGGGAGGCTCGGGCGGCAGGACGGCGTCGAGGGGCAGCAGGGTTTCGGCGGGAGTGACGGCGTCCAAAGAGATCGTTGGCGCCGGGCTGGCTACCGGAGTCATTGGAGCCGGGCGGATATTCCAGGCAACGGTGGCACCAACTTCAAGCGTACGTGGCGCGGCAGGCATGGACATGCCGGCGGGACGGGGAAGCGGGCGGCGAGCCGGTTGCGTCCAGCGTGCGGCGGGAGGAGGAGCAGGGGGGACGGTGCTGGCCGTGGCGCCGGCGACAGGCGTCTTGTGCGTGACCGTTCCGATGTCACGGTAGACCAGGCGCTGGAAGGGCAGTCCGGCCGCGGTCTGGCCCGTGGCGATGAAGGCGAAGCGCGTGTAGTCGGGCGCCGCCGGGCGCAGATAGGCGCCGTAGATGCCGTCGCCGTCGTCGCCGTCGGCGTTGAGTCCGTCGTCGCGGAGCGTGCTGGTTGTGCCGTCGGCCAGTCGTGCCACGATCGCCGTCGACTTGATCAGCCGATTCCCATCCAGCACAAAGGCCGCCACCGGGATGGGCTTGCCGGCCTCCGCGGGCCGGGTGACGGGGAAGGGGACGAGTTCAAGCGAACTGCTTCCCGTAACGGAGAGCAGCGCCTCTCCCGAAATGCCCTGCACCTTCCACCGACCGGCGGCGGGCGCGAAGAGATCGGCGAAGGCATCGGCGGCCCAGGCGCTGGAGAGGGCATGCGATTTTCCGTCCGGCGCCTGGAGGGCGCAGGCGGAAGGCGTTTCGGCGCGGTCGAGCAGCGCCAGCGAGAGGAGACGCAGGGTGTCGTCGACGGGAAACGCCGCGTCGCCGCTGTCACGCAGGTTCCATTCGCCGACCGTGACACTGGTCTGGAGCGCGGCGGCGAGATCGCGGAAGATGCGCGCCAGCGATTCGGTGTTGCGCGCGCGGTGGTAGGCTCCGCCGGTCGAGGCGGCGATCATCTGCAGGGCCTGCTCGTCGATGTCGTCGGAGAGGCCGATGGTGTGTACCGGCCACTGGCGCGCGGCGAAGCGGCGGTGGCCGAAGGCGTAGCGGCCTGGTTCGTCCCTTCCGTCCGACAGCACCACGGCGATCTTGCGCGACGGAGGCAGCCGGTCGAGTTCGGCATAGGCGAGGGCGAACGCGCTGTCGAGGTCGGTTGCCCCGGAAGCATCGAGCCGCGCCAGCGCGGCATCCACGGCGGCGGCATCGCCGGGCGGTGTGGGAGGCAACAGCAGGCGCGCGCGGCGGTTGAAGGCCACGATGGTCAGCGTCTCGATGTTGCCGCGCATTCCGGCCATCTGGGCGAAGAGGCGTGCGGCGGCCACGCGCAGCCGCTGGGGGTCGGTCGAACGCATGCTGTGCGAGTCGTCGAGCAGCAGGGCCACATCCATGCGCCGCGTGTGACGGCGAAGAGCGCCGGGGAGGCTTACGGTGCGGGCGCCGGCGGCTTCGCCGCAGTGGACGAGCAAGTCGTACGTGCCGTCCAGATCATCCGGCCAGCCGCAGGCGTAGAGTGTCCAGCCGCCGCCGTCGCGCCGGGAGATGAGCGTTTGGGGACGAATGGCGCCGGCTCCGGCCGTAGTGCCTCCTCCGGCGAGACTGACGGTGAAGGATTCGGCGCCGCCGCACTCGCCAGCGTCCAGGCGGATGAAGCCGCCCGACTCGCCGTCCGGCACGTATTCCGCCGCCCGCGTCAGGCAGGGCGCCAGCGCCGCGGCCAGCAGGAGGGCCAGCCGCCGGAACCGGCGCGGTTGTGGGGCGTGGCGCGCCATCGCGTTACTCGTCGGTCTGGAGGGTGGCCACGGCGACCTGCCGCACGCCGGTGCGCTCGCAGAGGTTGAGCACCTTGACGAAGTCGGCATGCCGGGCGCGGCGGTCGCAGCGGATGATGGCGGCGAGCTGCGCGTTGCGTTCGCGGCTCTCGCGCAGCAGCTTCTCGAGTTCGTCCGCGGAGTAGACGCGCTGGTCGACGACGATCACGCCGGCCTCGCCGATGTTGATGATGAGCAGGTCGATTACGCGGTCGCGCTCCGCGCCCTCGGTCGCGCCCGCCAGGCGGATGGTGATGTCCTTTTCGGACTCGTAGAACGTGGTGGCCACGAGAAAGAAGATCAGGAGCAGGAAGACCACGTCGATCAGCGGGGCCATCCGCACGCTGCTCTCATCCGATTCGCCGACCAGCGCCTTCATTTTCCGGCTCCGTTCCGGGCCGCATGGCGCAGCACGGAGAGGATTTCGAGGGCGGCATCCTCCATCAGGCGCAGCAGGTTTTCGGCCTTGCTGCGGTAGATGTGGTAGCAGACGACGGCGGGAATGGCGACGAGCAGGCCGAAGGCCGTGGTCAGCAGCGCCTCGCTGATGCCCTCGGCCAGCAGTTCGGTGCGGCCGAGCGCGCCGGAGCGCGCCACCACGTCGAATGCCTTGATCATGCCGGTGACCGTGCCCATCAGGCCCAGCAGCGGCGAGATGTCGGCCACGACCGCCAGCGGCTTGCAGTTGCGGCGCAGGTCGTAGAGCACGCGAGCGCCGGCCTCCTCGAGCGCCGCCTCCATCTCGAAGCCGTCGTTTTCCGCGCGCTGGAGGCAGGCGAGCATCAGCCGGGCGAAGGGCGAGCGGTCGGCCTGGCAGCGCGCAATGGCCTGGGCGACTTCGCCGTTACGCGCCAGGGTCATCAGTTCGCGGTTCAGGGCGCCGGGGAAGATATGGGCCGCGCGCAGGCTCACGGCACGTTCGAGGGCAAAGGCCACCATGACTACCGAGCAGAGCAGGATGGGCCACATCAGGAATCCGCCGCTCTTGAAGTACTCGGCCAGGCTCGGGCCGGGCGCCGTCGCGGCCGCGTCTGCCGCGTCGGCGATTGATCCGGCATTGTCCGCCGAAGCGCGAGCCACGGCGGCGGGCGCGTCGGGAGGTGGAGGCATCGTGGCGTCCGGCGCCTGGGCGCGCGCGGCGAACGGCAGGACGAGCAGGAGGAAGAGCAGTCTCGGGTTCATGTTCAGGGGGTCTCCGGGTAGCGCTGGGCGAGTTCGTTCCGATAGCGGGCGGCCTTGTCGGCATCGCCGGCCTTCTCCCAGGTACGGACGAGCTGCGTCAGCGCCTCTTTCTTGAGGTTCTCGTAGCCGTAGAGGATGTCGACCTTCAGGAAGGCCTTTGCGGCCTCGTCCCACTGTTCCAGGGCAAATAGGCAATAGCCCTGGCCGAGCGTGGCCTGCGCGGCGCTCTCGCCGGGTCCGGCGGCCGCGACAACCGCATAGGCTTCGAGAGCATCGCGGTGGGCGCCGACGGCGCGCAGGCTGTGAGCCCGACCCAGTTGCGCCGCGAGGCGGAAGGCGCCCTCCGGCCAGGTTTTCAGGAGATGGTCGTAGGCCTCGAGCGCCTCGCGCTGGCGGTTCGTGGCGCGGAACGACTCGGCCTTCAGCAGGGCCGCATGCTCGGCGAAGGGCTCCTCCTGGATGCCGGCGAGCACCGCGAGTGCCTGGTCGTGCCGGCCCGTCTCCTGGAGCAATCGCGCCTGGCGGTAGCGCGCCTCCGGGGCGCGCTCGCCCTTCGGGTCGCTCTCGGCCAGGCGGGCAAAACAGGCGATCGCGTCGTCGGGGCGCTTGAGCTGCTCGTAGGTCCAGCCCAGCTTGTAGCGCACTTCGCCGGCGAACGCCAGGCCCGGCTGTTTCAGGGCCGCCTCGTAGGCGGACGCGGCGGCGGCGAAATCGCTCCGGGCATAGGCCATCTCGCCGAGGCGGAACTGCACGTCGGCGGCGAGGGCGTTGGTCGGGAAGCGCGTGGCCAGTTCCTGGAAGCGGGCCTCGGCGTCGGCCTGCTTCTCCTGTTCCA
>CAYPJN010000114.1:0-7404 GCA_964411055.1 uncultured Lentisphaerales bacterium
TAGACGGCGGCCTTGATGCCTTGGTCGTCGAAGGAGGCCAGATCCTCGCTGGGGACGAACTTGACCATCGAATCGACGTAGACGTTCTCGGACTCGAAACTGGCCGCCGTGGCCAGCGAGTTGGTCAGCGTGCCGCCTTCGGTGTTGAGCTGCAGCACCTTGGTGTGGCCTGCCGCGGGCAGGGGATAGCCGACCGTCGGCTTGTCCGGCGTGCCTGCGACGACCGCCGAGATGTCATCGGCGCCGCCTGTCCAGGGCGGCGTGACGCTCGCGTTCAGCAGGTTCGTCTCGGTACTTATGGTCTCGAATGCCTCCGAATAGATCGGGGTCTGAGCCAGTACCGCACTCGTCATCATGCCAAGGGCGAGCACTAGCGCCGCCCTGGCAATGTCTGCGTACTTCATGGTGAACTCCGGTTAGTTGTTAAAAGTCCCCCTCACGCGAGAGAGACCCTATTGCGTGTATGTTGCAAGTTTAGTCTTTTGTGACGGAACTGTCAACCAACTGCAAAAATTTTATTTTATTTTATTTTTATTGGGCCAGCGAGGAGCCAAAGGCGAAGGATCCGCCGCCAGGAGGTCCACCCCCTGCACCCCGCAGATCCGGATCTTGAGCCAGTCGCCCGCGCGCGCGGTCCGGGGCGCACCCGAAACCACGGTCTCCCCGTCGACATCGGGCGCCTGCCATGGCGCTCGGGCGATCCACCGGCCGCGCCCTGAGGACGCCGGGCGCTGCAGCAGCACGCGGGTCTCCGTGCCAAGGCGCGCCTGGTTGAGCGCGCGGGCGATGCGCTGCTGCACGCGCAGCAGCCTTTCGCGGCGCGCCTCGGCCACCGCGGCCGGCACGCGGTCCGGCAGGGCGGCGGCGGCCGTGCCCTCCTCGACCGAGTAGGCGAAGACGCCGAGATGGTCGAAGCGCGCCGTTTTCACATAGTCGACCAGATGTTCGAAATGCGCCTCCGTCTCGCCGGGGAAGCCGACCAGGCAGGTCGTGCGCAGCGCGACGCCGGGCCAGCGCGCGCGCAGGCGCGTCGCAAGGTCCGGCAGCGTCCCAAGGGTGTCGGCCCGCCGCATGGCGCGCAGGATGTCGGGATGGCTGTGCTGGATTGGGATGTCGAGGTAGGGCACGACATGCCGCGCCCGGCTCAGGGTGTCGAGCAGGTCGTCGTCCAGATGCGCCGGGTAGCCGTAGAGCAGCCGCAGCCAGAAGTCGCCGGGGAGGGTGTCGAGCGCCCGAACCAGCGCGGCGAGTTTTGGCGCGCCGCGACGGTCGCGTCCGTAGCTCGTCGTGTCCTGCGCTATCAGGACGAGTTCGCGGCGGCCGTCCTGCAGCAGGGCGCGCGCCTCCGCGACGATGTTCCGCGGCGGCCGCGAGCGCAGGCGGCCGCGGATGCCGGGAATCGCACAGTAGGCGCAGGCGTGGTTGCATCCCTCCGCGATCTTCAGGTACGCGAACGAGGGATTGCAGAAGACCAGTGTCGGCAGGCGGGGCTCGAAGAGGGCCGTAGGCGGATCCGTGACCGCCACGACCGGCTTCCCGGACCGACGCCGCGGGTCGGCGGCGCGGCGCACGATGGCGTCGACCGACTCCAGCTCGTCCACGCCGATCCAGGCATCGACCAGAGGGAACTGCTCCGACAGACTGCCGCGGTAGCGCTGCGGCAGGCAGCCGGCAACGATGATCGCGCGGCAACCACCGCGCGCCTTGTGCGCGCACATCTCTTCGATGATGGCGCAGGCCTCCTCGCGGGCGGCGGCGATGAAGGCGCAGGTGTTGATCAGCACAACGTCGGCGTGATCGGCGTCGTGCGCGAGGGTCAGGCCCCCGGTAACCAGCACGCCCGACATGACCTGCGTGTCGACGAGATTCTTGGCGCAGCCGAGGCTGACGAGCCCCACGGAGAGCGGCGCCTCAGTCGACATAAGGCTCCGGAGGCGGTAGGACGGTGTTGATGACGAAAGGGGCCGGGGTGTCGGGCGTCGGCAACGTTGAACGCTCAACGCTGAATGCTGAACGCTCAAGTGTGCTCTGTTCCGGCGTGTGGTGCAGGCCGCGGACGATGATGCCGACACAGATGCCGATGACCAGCAGGCCGGCGGTGGCGGCGGCCAGCACGGGGCCCGCGCGCCACCCGGCGGGCAGCGCGTCGTCCAGGCGCCGCAGGGCGCGGGGGATAAAGGCGGAACGCTCAACGCTCAACGCGGAACGCTCAACGCTCAACGCGGAACGCTCAACGCCCTTTTTACCACGAAGGGCGCGAAGGGCGCGAAGGGGAGAGAAGCGCGTGGTGAGTGGTGGGCGGTGAGTGGTGGGTGGCGAGGCGGTTCCAGCGGGGGTCGACCGGGGGCGACTGTGGTCGATGGGTCCGGCGGTTCCGGCTTTCGCAGCGGGGGCGGCGGGGCGGGGGCCGAAGAGATCGTCGAGTTCGTCCGCGGTGGAGACTGCGGCATCTCCGGCACAACCGGTACCCGCGGAGACCGTGGCTGCCGCAGCGCCTGCGGCGGGGGCGGCGGGGGCGGCGGGGGCAACGCCTGCGGCGGGGGCCGGAGCGGACGGTGCCTTGGTGGCGGGGGGCGAGGCTTCGGGAGCCGGGGCGGCGCTCTTGACGGCGCGCGTGGCGACCACGGGGCGCCGGGAGCCGGAGAAGATCTCGTTGAACTCTTTGACGAGGGGTTCCGCGTCGATGTTCAGGAACTCGGCGTAGAGCTTGACGAAGCCGCGCCCGTAGATCGGCGCGGCGATGCGTTGGAAGTCCTCGCGCTCGATCTCCTCCACCATCTGGATCATCATGTGGGTGGCCTCGGCCACCTGCGCCGCGGAGAAGCCCTGCTGCTCGCGGGCCTCGCGTAGAATCGTTCCTAGAGCCATCTCACACCGCCTTTGTTCTGGATGCCGGTTTTCATGGACCGGGTGTCTCGACGCCAGCCTCGCCCGGTTCGCAGGCGTCCGGACTGACGCTGCCAGCCTCGCCATGGCTGGGAATTTCGCCGTCGAAATCGATCAGGATCTCGCGCGGGTCTGAGCCGCGCGGCGGCCCGACGATGCCGCGGGCCTCCATGATGTCCATCAGGCGCGCGGCGCGGGTGTAGCCGATGCGGAAAGCGCGCTGCAGCGAGGAGGTCGAGGCGCGCCGCGTGCGGCGCACGAGGTCGAGCGCCTGGTCGTAGAGCTCGTCGCCGGGGTTGTCGTCCGCCGCGTCGCCGCCGGCGCCGGCCGCGTCCGGAGTCTCGCCGCCCTCGTCCTCGTCCTCGCCGGACGCCAGGCGCTCCTGGACCTCCTGGATGTAAACGGGCTTGCCCTGATTGCGGATGAAATCGACCACGCGCTTGGCGTCCTCGTCGCCGATGAAGGCACCCTGGCCGCGCACGAGCTTGCTGGTGCGGGGGTTGAGGAAGAGCAGGTCGCCGCGGCCGATGAGCGTTTCGGCGCCCATGCTGTCGAGGATCGTGCGGCTGTCGACACGCTGGGCGACCTGGAAGGCGATACGTCCGGGGAAGTTGGCCTTGATCGTGCCGGTGATCACGTTGACCGAGGGGCGCTGGGTGGCGATGATCAGGTGGATGCCGACGGCGCGCGAGAGCTGCGCAAGGCGCGCGATGCCGTTCTCGATCTCGGGGCCGGCCTGCAGCATGAGGTCGGCCAGCTCGTCGATCACGATCAGGATGTAGGGTAGGCGGGCTGCACGACGGACTCGCGGCGGTTGTAGGAGGCGATGTTGCGCACGCCGGCCGCGTTGAGCAGCTTGTAGCGCTTCTCCATCTCGTGGATCGCCCAGCGCAGGCCGAGAGCCACCTTCTTGGGATCGGTGATCACGGGCACCACCAGGTGCGGCAGCTCGTTGTAGAGGGCAAACTCGACGATCTTGGGGTCGACGAGCATGAGACGGATCTGTTCGGGCGTCCGCGACATCAGCAGTCCGGTGAGGAAGGCGTTGATGCAGACGCTCTTGCCCGAGCCGGTGGCGCCGGCCACCAGCAGGTGGGGCACCGAGGCGAGGTCGATGACCAGGTCGCGTCCGCTGACGTTCTTGCCGAGCAGCAGGGGGATCTCCATCTCGCGGGCGCACTTGGCCCAGTGCTCGCCCTCGAGGATCTCGCGCACCGTGACGGGGCAGGCCTGCTCGTTGGGCATCTCGATGCCCACGACGCCCTTGCCGGGGATCGGCGCCTCGACGCGGATGCTCGTGGCCTTGAGGGCCATCTCGAGATTGCGGGCCATGGTGGCGATGCGCTCGACGCGGATGCCCGGTGCGGGCAGCAGTTCGAAGCTGGTGACGACCGGCCCCTTCTCGATGTGCGTGACCTCCGCCGGGATGTTGAACTCGGCCAGGGTCTTGACGAGAATGGCGGCCTTCTGGTCGACGTCGCCGTGGACGGCCTCGCCCTCGGGCAGGGGCGCCAGCAGATTGACCTCGGGGAGCTGGTAGGGCGTCGCTGGCGGCGCATTCTCCGCGCCGTCGTCCAGCGTGTCTTCGGGGGGCGTGGTCGCTGGCGCGGGGTCCGGCGGCGGCGCAACGGCGGCGCGCTGCTCCGCGGCCTCGCGCTCGCGCTCGCGCCGGAGCTGCTCCTTGCGCTCCTCGTAGGCGCGCTGCCGTTCGGCCTCCTCCTGCGCACGCGCCTGCTCGCGCGCCTCGCGTTCCGCGCGCCGTGCCTCCTTCTCGGCTGCCCGCGCGGCCTTGGCCTCCTCGTGCGCGCGCCGCCGCTCTTCGCGCGCGGCCGTCTTGCGCTCCTGTTCGAGCTGCCGCGCCAACCGCTTCTCCTCCATCGCCAGGCGCGCCGTCATGTCGGCGCGGTCGAGCCGCCACTGGCGCCAGCGTCCGAGCAGGTCGCGGTAGCCCTCGCCCAGGCGGCGGGGGCCGATGGCCATGGTCAGGGAGACGGCCATCAGCGACATCACGATCAGCGTCCCGCCTACGGGGCTGACCAGGCGCTCGAGGCAACGGGTCATCAGCAGCCAGCCGACGAGGCCGCCTGGATCCGCGGTGTTCAGGCGGTGCATGATCCCCGCGAAGAGGTTGTCGCCCAGTTGCAGCCAGGCGCAGAGGCCGGCCTGGAAGAGGGCGCACCATCCCAGCCGGCGCCAGGGACGGGTGTTGCGTCCCGCCGCCAGGCGCAGGCTGAAGGCCAGCATCCAGACGGGCAGCAGCCAGACGCCGAGCCCCAGCAGGCGGTAGCCGACCGCCGTGCCGACCGCCCCGGCCACCCCGATCAGGTTGTTCGGCGGGTCGTTGGGCGGCGCCTGGAGCCAGGGCACGTCGCCGCTGTCGTAGCTGACCAGGCTCAGAAAGGGAAAGACCGAGAGCACCACGAGAATGTAGCCGAGCCAGCGGTACGGCGTCTCGGGTTCGGCGCGGCCCTTGGGCGGACGTGTCTTGGCTTCGGACATGACAGGAAAGATTCTAGCGCTTTTCCCCGGGAAGCGCCAGCCGCACCGCGTCCGGCACGGTGACCACCTCGTCGACCGTCGCGCCCGGCGGCAGCAGCACCCGCAGCGAAATTTGATTGGTGGGCGCCGAATCCGCGGACACGGGGAGCTCGGCGAAGACGCGGATGGCGTTGGTCGCGATACCCTGGAGCGCCTCCGCCCAGCCCGTGAGGCGCACCGTGACCGCGGCGGGCTCGACCCGCGGCGGCAGGTTTGTATGGCCGGCGGGCAGCGCCAGGCGCACGGGGACGCCCGCGAACTCGCGCTGGATGTTGTCGGGCACGATGGCTACCTTTACGGTGACGCTCTCGGGGGCGATCTCGGGATGCCAGGCGTCGGCCGGCGGCAGGATCGCCACGCGCCGGGTGAAGCCCTGCACGCGGCCGTCGACGTTCACCGGCTCCACCTTCAGGGTCACGCCCGCGTCGTGCAGCCGGTCGAGTTGCAGGCGCGCGCCGCGCACTACGGCGGTGCGCGGCGCGTAGTCGGCCTCGGCGTGGCCGCGGAAGGGCTTGCCCTCGATGGCCGGCGGCGCGATCGCGAACTCGCGCTCGCCCTGGTGGTCGTAGGTGATCTCGACCACCGGGGGATCGATGTTGACCACGCGTAGTCCGGAGGCCCCGCGCAGGTTGCCGCGCCGCAGCGGGACGCGCACGACGCCCCCGTCGGCGCGGATGCGCAGGCCCTTGACCAGCATGCGCAGGTCGGCCCGGTCGAGATGCTGGAACTCGTTCAGCGCGCCGCGGAACGTCACCTGCACCGTCGCCGGCCGCACGGCCATCAGCGCCACGCCCGGCTCGCGCTCGACCTCGACCGGCACGCCGCGGGTGGTCGTGTTGCTGACGAGCTCGCGGATCGTCAGGTAGACAAGTAGGGCCAGCACGAGGGCCAGCAGGGCCGTGGCGCCGTTCTCGCGCGCCCAGAGGATCAGGCGTTGCCGGAGATCGACCTTCATGCGCGCTTAGCCTCCTCCTGCGACCCGCGCCGCTCCGCCAACTCGCCGCCGGCCCCGCTACCGCCGCCGGGGTCGATCTGGGCGAGGATCCGCCGCCAGGCGTCCAGGAAGCCCTCCCGCGGCGAGAGGGCCGTGAGGTAGCGTGCCAGCCGCGTCCCGGTCAGGTTCTGCAGCAGGCGCCCTTGGAAGGCGAGCGAGATGGCGCCGCGCTCCTCGCTGACGACGATGACGAAGGCGTCGGTCTCCTCGCTCAGTCCCAGGGCGGCGCGGTGCCGCATGCCGTAGCTCAGCGAACTGTCCGCGGTCTGGAGCGGAAAGATGCAGCGCGCGGAGAGGATCGTGTTGCCGCGGACGATGACGCCGCCGTCATGCAGAGGCCCACGCGGAAAGAAGATCGAGGTCAGCAGCTTGGGCACCAGCGGCGCGTTGAGGGTCGTGCCGTTCTGGCGGTAGCCGTCGAGGCTGATCTCCCGCTCGATGGCGATCAGCGCGCCGATGCGGCCGCGCGCCATCTCCTCCGCGGCCGCGACGAGGTGGTCGATGCGCGTGGCGGCGCCCACGGCGCCCCGCCCCAGTGCCGACCGCCGGCGGCCGATGATCGCCAGCGCCTGGCGGATCTCGGGCTGGAAGATCACCACGAGCGCGAAAACCATGAAGATCGGGAGCTTGCGCAGCAGCCAGCCGAGCACCTCGAACTTGAACACCATGGTCAGCGCGATCAGTCCGAGCAGCACCAGCGTCAGCCCGAAGAGCATCTGCGCGCTGCGCGTGCCGCGGAAGAGGTTGAAGATGAAGTAGATCGCCACGGCCAGGATGGCGATCTGAAAGAAGTCGCCGAAGCCTAGCTGGATACCGCCCATGCCGCGCCTCCTTCCTCCTCCGCCGGACGGCGCGCCATCCGGCGCGCGAGCTGTTCTTCCGCCGCCGCGAAGACATCCTCGGGCGCCAGCCCCGCGAGACAGGCGTGATCGCCCCGGCGGCAGCGCCGCGAGAGGCACGGCTGGCAGGGCAGGCCGCGTGTCATG
>CAYPJN010000115.1:0-7390 GCA_964411055.1 uncultured Lentisphaerales bacterium
TCCAGGAGTGAACCACGGTGCCCAACGGGAAGCCATCCATCGTCTCGATCAGAACATGGACGTGATTCGGCATCACACACCATGCCAGCAGGCGATAGCGTTCGCCGTCGAAATGAAGCAAAGCGGTTTCCGCTATCTCAGCGACTTCTGGATTGCGGAGCCAGCAAGCGCCTTTGCCCTCATCGGAATACTTCTCGATGCGTTCGCGCAGGTCGGCGCAACGCGGGTCATCGGCGGCTTCGCCGCCGACCAACTTCAGTTCGGCGCGCCACCCGTCTACGACATCGGTCGGAACAGAGTCGGCAAGGCGGAAGGTAATGGACTGTACGAGGCCGGGGTGGTCGAAATGCGGCAGATAGCCTCGGCTGTTCCACTCTCTGTGCGGGCGGGACGCCCGCGTTCCCAGGTATTTCGCCCGTGCTTCCGGGTTGATCGGAGGCCTCCCGGCGAACCGAGGCGGAATCTCGATCATCGCCTTGTTGATCATCACGGCGACTGGGTTCAGATCGCTGGCATGGGATTCGAGGCCGAGTCGCTGCGCTTCCAGCGGGAGCGCTCCGCCGCCTGCGAAGGGGTCGTGAAAGGGCGGCAACTTGCTGGGGTCTTCGCCGGACTCCTTGCACCACCGCGCCCATGCCCGTTTGATCTCGGCGCGGGCGCGGCTGAGCACGTCCTCGTTGGTAGTGTTCTCCCAAAGGACAAGTTCCTCGATCAACCGGAACAGCCGCTGCCGCTCCTTCTCCTGCGCCTCCGGTGTCTGGAACTCCTCGGGCACGGAACTGGGATCGTCCACCATCTGGGAGAAGATCACAGCACGCGCCGCTGCCAACGGCCGACGCGCCCACCACAAGTGCAGGGTGGAAGGATGCCCATGCCGGATGGACTTCTCCCGCGCCGAAGCGATATTGATCGCTTCCAGCGGCAGAGCCACTTCGATGAGTTTCTTCCTGACACTAGCCATAGAGTGTTACACTTTCGCCATCGTCTGAATATGCGCGATGAGCTTGTCGTTAAGGGCGGACGCATCTCGGATAACACCCAAGAGTCTCCGCAAAGTCGCGCTGAAAGCAGCAAACACCATCGTACTGAAAGCGCCGCGCCGCATTAACAGTAAAGCAGTCGCAACCTTATCTGGGTTGACATGTGCCAAGCCCCCATACATCAGCACATCAAAGAGTTCGCCATTCGTGAAGTTGCCATCCTCACGTCTGAACTTACCGATCATGGATGTTTCGGTGAGATGCGTTGTCCAATCGCTCACGAGTTGCTCAAACGCAGTGCGAAGCGTGGCTGGTGTGCAGGCATGCGCGTAGAAGTCACGCCGTAGGCAACGGAGCGAAATCCCGTCCCCGTCCTGGATCAGGATCCTCACGTTCAACACAAACGCATCAACATCGTCCTGGCTCACCCCATTGACCGCTGTCCAATCGCCAGCCATCATGCGTTCATAGTCCAAGACGTAGTGCGGATCGGCAAACCGTTGTGCTAGAGCGGTCTTCTCGATGCGCCTCACGCGATCATTGAACAGTTCCAGCCGAAGACATGGATCAACGTCCTTCTTCTCACGCTTGGCAGACACGGCGGGCACACTTCGGTGCGGCTTCTTCTTCGCTGAACTCATGTCACAGCCAGTTCCTTTATAAAGCGCAAACGTGGCAGCGGTGCCTGCACCAGGTGCATGCTGGACGGATGCCCATGCCGGATGGATTCCTCGCGCGCCGCCTCGCGGTTGATGGCCTCGAGAGGGAGTGCGACTTCGATCAGTTTCTTGCGGGGAGCGGTCATAGGGCAGCGCCTCCCCGGAGCAGATTCAGAAGGCGCACGATCTCCCGGTAGCACTTATCGAAGGAATCCGCCGCCCGGCGGGCGGTATCCATGTCGAAGAGTGCGGTCAACGCCGGCTGATCGGTGGTTTCGGCATAGCCGCAATTACGGGGCATGCGTTCGGCGAGCCATTCCTTGGCGCCGCGAATCGCCTCAGGATCGGCAGGCGGCAGCAGGTCGGTTGGCAGGCCGCGTCGGCCTCTCAACGACTCCGCGGCGGCGAGGAACCAAGCCTCGTACTCGCGCTTGGCCAGGACCACCGAAATGGTCATGTCCGAACGAGCCGCTTGCGCGCGTTTCAGCAGGGCAGGACCTTCGGTCGCCGGGCAGCCGTCGTCGCAATCCAGCACAATAAGGATGCCGCCCTGCCCGCCTAGTTTGCGAGCGGCCAGTTCGACGGTACGCTCCAGTTCGCCCTCCTTAACGAGACGTGAACACGGGACGCGTAGGACGGGCCCCACATCGGGCACGAGGCCGGGATCGAGGGTTCGGGCGATGCGTCGGACGAGAACCGGCACCGCCGAACACTCGCCGTCGCCTTCGACAATGGAGGCCAGGCGCGCCATATCAGCGGTCCCCCGTTCCGAAGAGTTCGAGCTGGCGAGGAGACACATTACGCACGGTGTCTTCATCGGGGTTGAGCTGGTTGAGGCGAAGCAATTCGCCAACCGTGTAAAGCTTGTCGCGAATGGCGCTGCGCCCCGCCTCGTCCACCGGGCCGATCAACGTCTCGCCCGCGGCCATGGTGACCGCCAGAATGTGCGGATCTGAGATGGCTTTGTCGTCCAAGAGGTCTGGGCTGTGGCTGGTCACCAGAACCTGCATAATCCGGGATGCGGCGCGTAAAGCGTCGCGGAGCACACCGGCGGCCCCGGGATGCAAGGCGACTTCCGGTTCTTCGATGCCGACCAGACGAACGGCTTTGGAGGCGTCTTCGGATATCTGGGATAACGCCGCCAACACGCCGAGCGCCCGCAGTGTGCCGTCGGACATGTTTTCGGCCAGGAACCGCCAGGGGGCTTCATTCGAGCCGACTTTCTGGCGGAATTCCAAGGTCTCCTTCTTGCCCACATGACGGACGTCAACGGACATTACGCCCGGCACCACTTTTGCAAGCATCTCCACCACACGCTCGCGACTCGCCGCCGGTAGTTTGTCCAAAACGCTGGCAAGATTGCGGCCGTCGCGATGGAGAACGTCTCCCGCATCCGGCGGCTGCATGTCGCGAATCTCATCGGGGTTCAGGTTGTAGAAACCCATGTGCGCCAGGCAGTCGTAAACGGAGCGGAACTCCGGCAGTCCCGACGCGGCGACCAGATAGAGCCGATCGCTGGCGGCCGGTGGCGGCGCCTTCATACTGGATGACTTCACCTGTCCCTGCTCGACATCGTAGAAACATCCATCATCGAGGGCGGCATTCGAGAAGATACGGCACTCCTCGCGCTGGACCTCAAAGCCGCCCTTGGGTTTAGCGCCTACGCGAAACGCATAGACAGCGCTCTTGCCGTTGGGCAGCGTCAATTCGAGACGAATGCCAAAATGGGTGGGATGACCGGATGAGCGCCGCCGCACTTCGTTGATCCCGCCCCGGTCGCGCAGGGCATGATCGAGCGAGGTGTTGAGCGACTCCGTCACCAACCGCAAGGCGTCCAGGAAATTGCTTTTGCCGGCGCCGTTCTGGCCCACGAGGAAGACCAGAGGATGAAGGGCCACCGAGCACTGGGCTATGCTCTTGTAGTTCCGTAGAACCACTCGCGAAATCAGGGTCGGGGCGTGCATTGCATCTTCTCCTTGTGATGATGGCGAATGGAGAGTTTCATCTCGGCACCTCCCCGCGTTGGAGTAGTTCGGCGAAGTCGTAGTTCACGCTGGTGACGCCGAAATCGGGCTCGCGCTGGAACGGGCGGCGCACATAGTGGACGCGGTTGGCGTCGCCGTCGAACTCGACGATGGCGAGGATGAAGTCGTCCGGCTTGTTCAGGGAATAGAGTATCTCGTTCTTGGTGACCGTGATGGTCGCCGCGCCAGTCACGCGGCCCTTGACCTCGATAAAACGTAGTTTGCCCGTGCCCGGCACGCGGCTCTCGATGTCGTAGCCGAGCTTCTCGGTTTCGCGGTCGGTCGGAACAAATCCGAGGCCGCGCTCAATCTGCATGATGACGGCGCGGGCCTTGGCGGCGGAAGCCTGCGTATCCGCAACGCTGGCGGGGACGGTGCTCGCGGTTCCGCCCTTCGTGGCCGCCAGCAGCCCCGCTGGAACGATAAGGAGGCCGCCCATGACCACGGGCGGAAGGGGCGCAATCTGCTTCTCCAACTTCAACTCGTCCATGCGCTTCTGGAGTCGCGCCTGTAGCGCATCGGCGCGTTTGCGGGCCTCGTCGGAGTTGAGTCGGGCATTCGGCTTGCCTGCCTGTTCCTGGAGTTTGAGCTGTTCAGCGCGATGGTCCCAGTAGCTGATTTCCTTCGTGAGCCGGTCCTGGACGGCGGCTTCGGTCTTGGCGATGAGATCGAGGCGGCGGGACCGGACCTCGGACAGATGCTCGGGCACCACCTGGGCCACGGCATACCCTTGCGCCTTCTGCTCGAGCGTCCGGTTGACCCAGGCACACTCGGATCGGGCCAGTATCTCGTCGGTTTTCGGCTCGCCCTCGGCGAGCGGACGGAAATCCAGATAGGGCGCGTACTGCAAGTGTCGGGTGTTGCCCTCGGCGTCGAGTTCGACGTAGAGCGTGCGCTTGGAAATGATGCGTCTGTCTCCGGCGCGGGTGAGGCTGGCGTCCTGGATCGCGTGTTCCAGGTAGAAAAGGACCCTCGGGGAGGTTCCGACGTCGCGGTCGTCCACCAGTATCGCCCCCCGCCGCAGCAGGTCGCGATGGCGTTCCAGCGTGAGGTCAATCGTGGCGTCCAGCAGGGGATGGCCCGGGCACAGGAACGCGGCCAGCGGCTTGCCCTGCGGTGCTACGAGCTCCTTTTCGAAGGCAATGCGCTCGTAGCGCGGCAGAACGGGTTCGCCCACACCGATCAGGCGGTCCCGGTTGCGTACCGGCGCGGGCACATGCGTCACCTCGTACCGGCGCGGTTCGCGCTGCTTGACCGAACCGCCAAGCCGCCGGAAGGCTTCCAGGAAGAAGGATTCGATGTAGTGGGGCTGGAGCCGCCGGGCCTCGGCCCGTTCCATCTCCTCGCGCACACGGAACACACGGGAAGCGTCCATGCTGTCGTGTGCGAGCGCCCGTTCTTCAAGCAGGTCCTGCAATTGGCTCGGATCGAAGGCATTGGACACCACCTGTGTCAGCCGCGCCCGCACCTCGGGCCGTTCGCCGTAGCGGATCGCCTCGATCAGCAGGTCGCGCAAGCACCTGCCCTCAAACTGAAGCTTGCCCAGGACATCGAACACTTGCCCGCCGAGAGACTGCCGCGCCTGTTCCAGTTTCTCCAGCAGCGTGCGATAGACATCGCCTTCACGGGTCTCTTCGGCCACTAGATTCCAGAGATGGCAAACCTCGGTCTGGCCGATGCGGTGGATGCGTCCGAACCGCTGTTCGATCCGGTTGGGGTTCCACGGCAGGTCATAGTTGACCATCAGGTGAGCGCGCTGGAGGTTGATGCCCTCGCCAGCGGCGTCGGTGGCCAGAAGGACCTGCACCTTGGGATCGTGCTTGAACGCTTCCTGCGCCCGCATCCGGTCTTCGCGGCCCATGCCGCCATGAATCATGACCACCGCGTCCTTGCGCCCGAGCAGCGTGGTGACGCGGTCTTCCAAGTAATTGAGCGTGTCGCGGTGCTCGGTGAACAGCACCAGTTTCTGGTGCGGCGAAGGCGTCGGGGGCGGGATGGGCCCGGCACCATAGGGAACCGGTGACTCGGCAACACGACCGGCTGCCGCGTCTGTTGCGAAAACCGTGCCCAGCAGCTTCGCCAGTTCGCACCATTTCCGATCCTCTCCGCTGCGGCGAATCTCAAGAGCCAGACCTTCCAACCGCTTCAGCGTGCCGATCTCCGCCTTGAGTTCCGCAATGGTCCGCGCGGCCGTAGCCTGGTCGAGAATCTGTTCCTCGGCGGTCTCGACCTCGTTGTCCGGCGCGTCCTCCAAGTCCTCCACATCCTCGGCATCGAGTTCCGGTGCCCCTGCGGCGATGCCTGCCGCAACTCCGTTGCCCCGTTGCAGCAGTTCCAGTTCCCGCAGCTTGCTCTCCAAGCGTTCGCGGCGTCGGCGTAGGGATTGGCAGATGGCTTCCGGCGAGGAGGCCAGGCGGCGTTGCAGGATGGTGAGGGCGAATCCAACCGTTCCGGCACGCTTCTCGTTCTGGAGCGCCTCGGCGCGGTTGAACTCCTCGCGCACGTAGTCGGTCACTTCCTTGTACAGCCGCGCCTCGCCGTCGGAGAGCTTGTAGGGGACGGTGTAGGCGATACGTTCCGGGAAGAGCGGCGTCGCGTCGAACTTCAGGAGACCTTCCTTGACCATCCGGCGCATGAGGTCGGACACATCCGAGACGTGGACTCCATCCCGGAAGCGTCCCTCGAAGCGGTCGCCATCGAGCAAGGCCATGAAAAGCTGGAAATCCGCTTCCTTCCCGTTGTGCGGCGTCGCCGTCATCAGCAGGAAATGGCGCGTGAGGGTGGAGAGCAGTTGGCCGAGCTTGTAACGCTTCGTGTATTTGACCTCGCCGCCGAAGATGCTGGCCGACATCTTGTGCGCCTCGTCGCAGACGATCAGGTCCCACCGGCAGTCGGGAGCCTTGAGCTTCTCCTGGACGTCCTCGTTGCGCGACAGTTTATCGAGCCGCGCGATCACGAGGTTAGTCTCCAAGAACCAGTTGCCCGTCCGGGCGGCTTCGAGTTTGTCGTTCGTCAGAATCTCGAACGGCAGATGGAACCGCCGGTAGAGTTCGTCCTGCCACTGCTCAGCCAGGCTACCGGGGCACACAACCAGGCACCGATGGAGATCGCCACGGGCGATCAGTTCCTTCATCAGCAAACCGGCCATGATCGTCTTGCCCGCCCCGGGATCGTCGGCCAGCAGGAATCGCAACGGCTGGCGGGGCAGCATCACGTCATAGACGGCGGTGATCTGATGGGGTAGCGGTTCGATAACGGACGTATGCACGGCGAGGACGGGGTCAAAGAGGTGCGCCAACCGAATGCGATCCGCCTCCGACACCAGCCGGAACAGATCGCCTTCGCCGTCGAAACTCCACGGGCGGCCCTGCTCAACGACCTCCACGCGTGGCTCATCATGCCGATACAGAAGCTCGTTGGCCACCTTGCCGGATGGCGATTTGTAGGTGAGTTCCAGGGCCTCGGAACCGAACCACTGAACGCTGACAACCGTGGCGAGAGCATCCGGCAGGATGCCGCGCACGGCAGCGTTGGGCGTCAGTTCTTCGAGCTTGCTCACGTAATCCTCACTTCTTATCCGTCTCGGGTTCGGACTGCTCAGCGGCCTTACCCGCCGTGATCCATGCATCAATCTCGGTCGCCTTGAACTTCCAGAGCTTACCGAGCTTGTGCGCGGGCATCTGCCGCCGGTCAATCCACTTGTAAATCGTGTCACGATTGACGCCCA
>CAYPJN010000116.1:0-7359 GCA_964411055.1 uncultured Lentisphaerales bacterium
CGGTGTGGGTCAAGCGCGACCTGGTCGCGATCCTCAAAACCTATGGGACAGCACCGCGGCCCAAACCGGGTGAGGCCCGCGAAAAACCACCGCCTTTGCAGGCCTTCTTCGATTTCTGGCGGATCGACTATGGGACAGCAGGGCCGTAAAACCCAACAATAGCGCACAACCGCCATGCCCGCCGGGAAAACCTCAAACCTGAACCCCAAAAAAGACACCGGAAACCCAAGCAAATCCGCATGGGTAAGGGCGAACTGCGCCGCCTATGGGATGCTAGTGAGTTTTTTCGATGACGAGAGTATCGGAGAGCACAAAGGTTCCGGGACCGACAACGATGTGCGTTCCGTCCGTCGCCTGCGCATATGCCGCCCCGATTGTCGCAAGCGCGGTCTCCCCCGTGAGTCCGTCGTTCGCGTCGTCGCCATCTTCAGCGACGTAAATGTCTTTCGTCGTTGGAACGTAATCCGGTGAATACTCGTAGCACCCAATGTCCGTGGGATCTCCGACGGCGCGCGGATTGCCGTCAAGGTCGGTATCGCCGCTTCCCGCGAACGCGGCGCCGGCATCGATGCACCGCGCCCCCGCGCGGAGATGGTAGTCCATGTTCACCGGATCGACGAACATGGCATCGAGGCCTGTTATGCAGTTTGTCTCAACGAAAACGTCTATACCGTCGGTGCGTGTTCCGTATTCCGGTCTCGCGGTGTAGAAGCACGACGTGAGATATGTTGTCGGTCGGTTGAGGTTGGCCACGCAGTTAAACCCACGCTCTTCGCGGTGCGGCATCGTTGTTGTATTCAAGAATAGGCAATTGTGAAACGTGCTTTCTCTGGCATGATAGACTCCGAGCGCACCCGCGTTGTCCACGACGGTGCAGTTCCTGACGTTAAGACTGAAATAAGCGGGGTTTGCAATCGCGATGCCCTGTCCCACGTTGCGGACGATCAGGCAGTTCTCGATGTACGGGCCGTGACCGGTATAGTTGACGGTGTTTCCGAACGGAAGAACATTAACCGCGGCCGGGCGCAAGCGGGACGAGTTGGCGTTGTTGTCGACAAGGCAGCGAATGAGACGGGCGCAGCAAGACAACGCGACGGCGCCGCCGTTCGCGCCGGTGGAGGATACAGACGTGATTCCGGTGATCCGACTGTCCGTGAGACTGCCGCCGGGGAAATCTATGCCCACCGCGACACCGGCGAAATTGTCAGCGCCGGTGTGACCGCGAAACGTAAACCCCGAAACGACGGCGTCCGCGTTGGAGATTATCATCAGTCGCGAATAACCGCCCAGTCCCCCGTCCGGCTCGATGAACGTGTTATCGCGACCGGTCTGGCTGTGGAGCACGATCTTCTTGTTCACGACAAGCGTCGAGCCGACAAAATACGTTCCGTCCGCGACAATAATCTCGTCGTCCGTAGAGGCATACGAAAGCGCAGTCGCGATGTCCGCAGCGGCGTTCTCCAGGGTGTCGTAAGGCTCCTCTGCGTTCTCATTCCCAGCGACGACACAGATGGTCGCAGCGACCACGGACGACGCGGCGAGCGCAGCCGCGAACGCCATTGTGTTCATGAGTTTTATGTTCATGTTCGCTCCTATTGACAGAGATCCATGCCCCCCCTGTCTCTGCGCCTTCTTGGCCTGCTGTATAGGCGTACAGCCCAGCCTGCGACGGGGCATGTTGAAGTTTCAAGAACCCCGACGCCCAACCTGAACGCGCCGGGAGCCTCACCCTTAGCCCCATGGTTTTAAGCGCTGCAAGATACCGCCCCACGAGTTGATTTATTAAATTACCGCATTTCGAAGCGTTTGTCCACCTTACGCGGTCACCGTCCGCGACCTTGACGACCAGACCGAGTCAACCTATCAGCTCGTGCTGCCGGTGAAGACCGATGTCGGCCGCAACCGTATCTCCGTGCTGGCGCCGCTCGCGCCTGTGGCCCAAGTAGTGTGCCGTTTGTACCAGGCGGAACCATTTGACGCGCCGTGCGGGCATTGACCGGGCAATGAAGAAACCGGAACATCGGTAACCGCAGGCTGACAACGATGCGGCGCTGGCATATAATTATACCTTTCCTGGCCGGTGGGCGCCTGTGGCACCCGGCTCCGGCCGGATACCTTTGGAGATGAACCGATGACAAACCCCTCGCGCGGCATGCCAGTCAAACTTCCCTCCTGCGGCCTCTTCGTCGGCTCGGGCATCTATCCCATGAGCCGCGACTACCTGCTCTGCGTGATGCACGGGCACCAGGCCTGGACGCCGCAGACCTCGCACCCCGTCGAGATGCTCGAGAAGATCCTTGCGGACAACCAGGGCAACCTCGCCCAGGTCTGGGGCGTCTCGCGCGGCTATTCGCCGGCGGCCATCGCGGAGTGGTTCCTGGCGCTCGACGAGATCGGCGTCAAGATTCCCGAGCCCGACTTTTCCCGGGGCACGGACATCCACGCCAAGCGTGAACCCGAACTGGCCCGCCACCGCGACCGCCAGGGCGCGGGGCTGTTGCGGTTCATGCGGGAGGCCCGGGCGCGGGGAATCTACACGACCTTCATCTACACCAGCAGCGAACAGGCCTGGATCGACCGCTTCGGCGAGATCGGCGAGTTCTACTTGGGCTACGACTTCGGCGAGCGCTACTCGTTCACCCTCGACAGCACGATGCTTCAGGGCAGGCGGCTCGACCAGGTTACGCTGGATGACCTGGCCGCGGATTTGCTGGCGCGCGTCCGGGCGCACGTCGACGAGCGCCACCGGGCGGGTTGGGGCAACGTCATGGCCACGAGCTCGAACTTCTTCATAGACTACGAGGTCGAAGCCGGCACCGACATCCCCGTGGTCGAGGACTTCGCCTTCTCGCACCTCAACCAGGCCTCGGCGCTGTCGCGCGGCCTCTACCGGCAGTACAACCTGCCGATGTGGGGCTCGCACCTCGCCCACGAGCACTATTCCTGGCTGCCGTGGCAGACCCCCTACAAGTTCCCGCTGCTGATGGCCGCCTTCCAGCAGAAGTACATGGGCGGCAGCAAGATGATCATCAACGAGAGCGGAAACTGGTTCGTCGAGGCCACGCTCTGCGAGGACTCGCCGAAACACTTCTTCCCGCGCGTGCCGCTCAAGGTGCACGAGGCCACCTGGGCCGGCAATCCCGACGAGCAGATTCCCAAGTTCGTCCCGTTCATCGAGGAGGCGCGCCAGTACTATCCGACGATCGACTATACCTCGCCCTACTGCCGTCACTACCGGCAGGTGATCTCCGACTTCTACGACTTCGTCAAAGCCAACGGCACTCCCGCCGGCCAGCCGGAAAGCACGCTGGCCGTCGTAAAGGGGCGGCTCGACCTCTGCTGCCACCGCTTCATGCCGAACTACGCCATCGCCGGCGCCCTGAAGAAGGCCGAACATGACCAGCGCTGGTTCGAGGGAGCCCCCGAGCGCGGCTGGGAACTGATCAGGCGCATCTTCTTCCCGCTGCACCCGGTGCTGGGACCCTATCCCAACCTCTTCCTCTCCGGCACGCCCCACGGCATGGTCGACATCGTATCGTTCGCGCAGGAGACCATCGATGCCCGGCAACTGCTGCGGAACTACCGGGCCCTGATCTTCTCCGGCTGGAACAGCGCCACGCCGCACCATTACCGGACGCTCGTCGACTATGTCACGGCCGGCGGGCGGCTCTTCCTGGCGATCCCGCACCTCTCGATGAACGTCACACGCAACTACAGCGACTACGGCGTGGAGGAACTGGTCAACGGAGGGGACTTCTCCGAACTCTGCGGTGTGCGTGTGAAGGCCCGCGGTCCCCGGTTCTACTGGGCCACGGCGCCCGACAACAGCGACGCGCTCGGCTTCCGCTACCCACACCGCTTCGGCATCGTCGCCGTGCCGCGGGGCGAGATCGAGTTCACCGACCCCGCCGCGGAGACGCTGCTGGTGGACGACGAACAAGCCTATCCGCTGCTGCTGCGGCGCCGCCTGGGAAAGGGCGAAGTGTTCTTCCTCAACTCATGGGCCTACCCCGGCGCCTGGGAGCAGGACGACGGCCCGGGCGGACGCGTCGGGGGCACGGGCCTCATGGGCTACGTCTGCCGCTACCTGGCACGGCATGCGCGCGGCCACGTCTGGATCAGCGACGACGATGTCGAGCCGGGCGCCGTCTGCGAGCGGATCGCCTTCTCGTATTTTCCTGAAAACGGCGAAATCTGCGTGCAAAACGTCGACTTCGACCAGGCGCACCGCTTCGTGCTGCACGAAGGGACGCGGCAGACGCCCCTGGAACTGGCGGGCGGCGAATTCCGCCTGCTGCGTCCCGGCCGGGACGCGGCTGTCATGACGCCAAAGAGGACACCATGAAGATCACCGGAATCAAGACCTGGGTTTGCGACATGTACCGCACCAACTGGGTGGTGCTCAAGGTGGCGACGGACGAGGGACTCTATGGTGTGGGGGAGGCCACGCTGGAGCACCGCGAGCTCGCCGTCGAGGCCGCCGTGCGCGAGCTCGAGCGCTATGTGCTGGGCAAGGATCCCCACCAGATCGAGCGCTTCTGGTCCGAGAACCACCGCGACGCCTACTGGCGCGGCGGCCCCGTCCTGACGACCGCGCTCTCGGGAATCGAGATGGCGCTCTGGGACATCAAGGGCAAGTCGCTGAACGTGCCGGTCTACCAGCTCCTGGGCGGCATGGTCCGCGACACGATCCCGTGCTACGCGAATGCCTGGTTTGCCGGCTCGCGCACCCCCGAGGCCTTCGCCGCCAAGGCGGCCGCGACCGTGGCCCGGGGATTCCGGGCGCTCAAGTGGGATCCCTTCGGCTCGGCCTACCTGAGCCTGTCCGCCGAGGCCTTCCGCGCGGCGCTCGACTGCGTGGCGGCCGTCCGCGGGGCGGTCGGGCCGGACGTCGAGCTGATGATCGAAGGCCATGGACGCTTCGACGTGCCCACGGCCACGCGGATCGGCCACGCGCTGGAACCGTTCAACATCGCCTGGTTCGAGGAGCCGATTCCCCCGGGGGATCTCGACGGCCTGGCGGAGGTGAAGCGCCGCATCCGGATTCCGGTGGCGGCCGGCGAGCGCCTCTACACCCGCTGGGATTTCCGCGAGCTGCTGGAGAAGCGGGCGGCCGACTACCTGCAGCCCGATCTCTCCCACTGCGGCGGCATTCTCGAGCTCCGCAAGATCGCGGCCATGGCGGAGTGCCATTTCCTGCCCGTCTGCCCCCACAATCCGATCGGCGCGATCACCAACGCCGCGACGCTCCAGGTGGCCGCCTGCACTCCGAACTTCACCTGGCTCGAGACGATGTCCAACGACGTGCCATACCGCCAGCGGCTGACGACCGAGACGGTTGGGTTCGCCAACGGCCAGATGACGATCCCGCAGGCGCCGGGACTCGGCATCGACCTCGTCGAGGAGGAACTCCCCAAGCACCCCTACCAGCCCCATAACCTCCGCCACTATTCGGGCGAACTGACGCAGATCCGGCCCGAAGGCGCGGCAGGCTGGTATGGGGCGACGCCCCCCGCGGGGGGGGCGAAATGAGCGCGGCGGCGTCCAACGGGCGGTTCGCGGGGCGCACCGCGCTGGTTACCGGCGCGACGCGCCACACGGGGCTGGCGATTGCCGAGGCCTTTGTCCGCGAGGGCGCGCGCGTCTTCCTGAACGGGCGCAACCCGGACGATGTCGCCCGCGAAGCCGCACGCCTGCGGCGGCAGTATAACGGCGACGTGGTCGAGGCGGCGGCCGACCTGTCGCGCCAGGAGGCGATCGACGCGCTGTTCGCCCGGGTGGAATCCGAGGGCGGGCGGCTCGATGTCCTCGTCAACAACGCGGTGGACCAGGGGGTGGGCCATGCGTTCACCGAGACACCGCGCGACTGGCTCGAAGCGGTCTTCCGCGTCAACGTGTTAGGCACGTTCGCCTGTTCCCAGGGCGCGGCGCGGATCATGCTGCGTCAGCGGTCCGGCGCCATCGTGAACCTCGGCTCCAACACCGCCGTGCGGGCGTTGCGCAACCGGTCGGCGTATGTGGCCAGCAAGGGCGCGGTCGAGGCGCTGACGCGCGCCATGGCCGTCGAACTGGGTCCCGCCGGAATCCGCGTGAACCTCGTCGTGGCGGGCTATATCCGCACCACGCGATGGGATCATCTCGCGCCGGGAGTCGCCGAGCGCCGCCGCGCCAACATTCCCGGCGGCCGCGAAGCCACCGGAGAGGAGATCGCCGAAAGCGTCCTTTTCCTCGCCTCGGCGGCGGCCCGGTCGATCAACGGCGCCAGCCTGGTCGTCGACGGCGGATCGAGCGCGCAGCTCTACCCCGCCGACGCCGACCGCTGAGGCGCGGGCCGCGCTACTTGGCCGGGCAGGCGGCTTTTTCGGCCATGGCGCCGCACGCGCCCTTGGCGCAGCCTTTGGCCTTGGCCTTCTTGCACGCGCAGGCGCAGGCTTCCTCGCAGGCCTTGTCGCAGGCCTTCTCGCAGACACAGGCCTTGGCGCAGCAGTTGGTCGCCGCCTGCTTGGCCGGGGCCTCCGCCGCATGCACGCCGGCCATGAGGCTCAGCGCCGCGAGGGTCGAAAGCATCCAGTGACTCGTCTTCATGTCCGTCTCCCGTTGGTGGTGGTTGTACGCCGTTACCGGTACGTGTGCCATGTAACGGTTGTTTCATAACCTATATGCCGCTGCCCGGCGGGAGGTCACATTTCCCGGCTGAAATTCTTGAACGCGTCTGCATCGGGATCGCTATCGGTATCGGAATCGCATGCATTTTGGGGATTCGGCGATACCGATAGCGATACCGATAGCGATACCGATTTCGATGGATTCGGATGTGACCTTCCAGTTGCCGTTGGCGTATAATGGGTGTGAAGTGAACCCGAACGACGATGAACAGCGGGCGATCGCCGCCTGCCTGGCGGGCGACCGGGAGGCGTTTGCCCTCCTGGTGGAGCGCCACCGCGAGGCGGTCTTTCGACTCGCCTTCCGGATGTGCGGTGATGGTGCCACGGCCGAAGATCTGGCGCAGGAGGCCTTTGTGAAGGCCTACACGCGGCTCGACCGGTTCGACCCGACAGCGGGAAACTTCCGCAACTGGTTGCTGGGCATCTGCGCCAACCTGGCCCGCACGCACTTCCGCTGGCGGCGGCGAACGCAGGCGCGGGCGGAGCGTGCGGCGGAGCATGAGCGGATGAGAATCGAGGAGACGCAGGCGCGCGAGGCGGAGGAGCCGGAGCCGGAGCGCATTCGCCGGGCGTTGGAGACGCTGCCTCCCGGACTGCGGGTGGCTGTCGTTCTGAAGTACATGGAGAACCTGTCGGTGCAGGAGATCGCGGAGACGCTGGGAATCGGCGCGAGCGCCGTCAAGATGCGGCTGGC
>CAYPJN010000117.1:0-7351 GCA_964411055.1 uncultured Lentisphaerales bacterium
ATCCGGGCTGCGACGGTACAGCGCCGTTTATAAAGGAGGCACGGTAGGCCGCGGTTTCCCGCGGTGGGCCGCGGTGGCTCCCCGCCCGCTATACCTTCACCCTCATCGGGTTCATCAGCAGCAGCCCGGTGATGACGCTTGTGGAGAATGCGTTCCACAATAGTGGATACGTACCCTATTGTGGATTGTGGATCGCACCCATCTGCGCGCTTGCCTACGTCGTGCGGCCTGCTATACTAGTCTTTTTGACTTGGCCTACCAGAGGGCGGGGGCGGACGGGCATCCGGATCGCGTGGTTGGCATGTTTTCTGCTTTGAAAACTGTCTTTCGAGGAGACACGAAATGGAACGACGGAACACGCTGTTCAACCGCATGGCGGCGGCCCTCCTACTGGCGGGCCTTCTGCTGCCCCTGCGTAGTTTTGCCGGGCCGCTAGAGGACGCGCGCGCGCTGCTGGCGGCGGGCAAGCCGGGCGAGGTGGATGCCGCGCTGGGCAAGCTGCTGGACCGGCGTCCGGTGCCGGGCGACGTGCTGACCGTCTCGTTCCAGGCGGCGGTGGCGGACGGGCGGCCCTACACGGCCGAGCGCCGGGTGGCGGCGCTGCTCGAGAAGGGCGGCGAGGTCGACCCGAAGCTGATTTTCCAGGCGGCGGAGGTGGCGCGTCAGATCGGCAAGACGAGCCTGCGCCGCGAGCGCCTGCTTTTCTTCCTGCGCCAGGAGAAGGGCTGGAACGCGGAGGTCGAGGCGGCCCTGCTGGCCTTGTGCCAGGACGGCGGCGACGCCGACCATTTCGTGCGCTATCTGACCTCGGCGCCGGCCACGGAGGCCAATCTGGAGCTGGGCCTGCGGCTGCTGGCCCAGATGCGGCAGGGCAAGCGCGTGCCGGATTATGTCAAGCAGCTCAACGCCCTGCTGGCCAAATATGGCGGGGCCGGCGACCGCGCGCGCATACTGCTCGACGCCTCCGACATGATCAATGAGAATGTCGCCGGCCTGCAGGCGGCGGTCTTCGAGGTGCTCGGCCGCTATCCGCTCCACGACCAGCCGGTCTTCCTCAACATGATCGGCCGGCGCAACGAGTGGGGCGCGGCGCAGACCATCGACTACTGCGCGCGCAACAAGATGCTCCTTCCGGCGGCGGTTTTCGGGCGCGTGCGCGGCCTCGATGGCGTCAAGGATCTTGCCGAGCGCAATACCCTGGGCCGGCAGCTCGCGCAGCTCGAGCCGCTCTGCCTGGCCAGCAACCGCGCCGACCATCTGCGGGCGCTCATCGAGACCGTCGTGCGCAACCCGGAGGTCTTCCTGGAGGGCAAGCCGCCGCGCTACGACTCCGCCAAGCTGGCGACGCTCTTTTCCAAGCTGGTGGTCAACGACTGGAACCGCATCGACCAGCTTCGCGCGCTAGGCTCCGAGCTGATCAGCCGCAAGGTGCTGGCCGAGGAGCACGCCGCCAAGCTGCTGAAGACCTATCCCAACGCCTTCGAGGCGCGCACGCTCGTCTGGCCGGCGCTGGCCGAGCAGGCGCGGGCGACCAAGGATTTGGGGCCGACGCGCGAGCTTTTCAAGGCCACCGGCAACCGTCCCGACATCCGCTGGATGGCGCTGGGCTACCTCTCCGAGCTGGGCGAGGGCGGCCTGGTCAAGGAGATCGTCACCGAGCATGTCCTCAGCCGGCCGGTGGACTTCGAGGCCGACAACGTCGCGCGCCATCTCCTGGGCTGCACCGCGCTCGGCGCCGTCGACCGCGTCAACACCCTCAAGGGGCTCTTCGCCAAGACGGGCTACACGCCGGCCTGGAAGAAGCTTGTCGACTGGGGCCAGAATCCGCTCAAGGACGACGACAACTTCAAGGCCTTTGCCAAGACGGTGGTCGAGGGCGCCAAGGGCAACGATCCGCTGATCGCCGAATGCGTGGCGATGCACGCACTCAAGCTGGGGGACAAAAACAGCGTGCCGCCCGAGGCGCACGCCATCGCCGCGCGCGCGGCCAAGCTCTTCAACGGCGCCTATCCCGACCCGCGGCGCGCGCAGGCCTCGGACGTCTTCGGCGCGCTATGGCGCAAGTACTACGAGCTCGTCCAGAACAGCCGCGACGACGCCGGGCAGTTCGTGGTGCAGATGACGCCCAAGGCCGGCCCCGGCGCCGACTGGGGCCAGCTCTTCAACCTGGCGCGCGTCAGCCAGAACATCACCAACTACATCCAGATGGGCACGGCCTACGTCAAGCTCTTCCCCGACCGCGCCGACGAGGTGCGGGGGATGACCTATCCGGCCGGCAGCGCCGCCGCGACGCTGACGCCCTTTTACGGCGCGATGGAGCCCGACAACGCCGCGCAGCACGTGGCGGCCAACTGCGAGCGCTGGACGATGCCGGCGCAGCTCCGCGAACTCGCGGCGCTCCACAAGGCGCACGATTTCCGGCGCCTCTCGCCCGCCGCGCTCGACCGCCTGCTGCTGGCCTGGCAGCGGCTCGCGCCCACCAACGCCTTCCAGGCGCAGATTCCGCTGGACGCGCTGGCCGCGACAATCTTCGACCAGCGCGCCGGCAGCCCGGCCACGCGCCTGAACCTGCTGGGAGTCTACGCCCGCGCCGGCAAGCTGGAGGCCGGCCTGGCGCGCCACCTCGCCGCCGCGCGCAAGCTCGATCCCGTCTCCCGTGCGGGCGAGGCGTTGGCGCTGCTGAACGCATCCGTCGACGGCTACGGTCCGCTGATCGCGCTGGAGGCCGAGGAGGCCAAGCCCGCCGCCCACGAGTTCGGCGCGCTGCTGCGCAGCGAGCTGCTGCCGGCGCTGAAGGCCGTGCCGCGCCAGAGCAGCGGAGCGCTGCCGCCGCTCTCCGGGTCACGTTTCCTCGACGCCCGCGCCGTGCTCGCCGGGCGTGAGAAGCAGGATAAGGACGTGCGCGCGGCGGCACAGGAGGCCGGCAACGAGCTGACCCGGCGCGTGGCCGACGGCCTGCCCGTGCAGACCGACTACTGGCGCCTGCACACCATGGCGCGCGACGCGTTCGCCGCCGCCCTGGCCGTGCCGGCGCGCGCCGAGCTGGCCCGGATCGCGCGCGTCTTCGGCGCCACCCACTCCGGCAACGTCGACAACGGCACCGTGCTGACGCGGCAGCTCGAGGCGGCCAAAGAGGCTGCCTGCTGGGAGCCGCTGCATATCGTCGCGACGGCAGTGCCCGCCTCCGACGGCGCCTTCGCGGCGGGTCTCACGCGCCTGCGCGCCGAGGCCGCCACGCACATGCCGGGCATCTACCCGGTGCCCGAGAACGACCCGACCTACCCGCTCTACGTGGCCGCCGACGAGCTCGAACGCAACAACTCCGAACGCGCCTGGACGCTGCTGCGCGGCTCCATGGCCCCCTTCGAGCGCGAGGCGCTCAAGCTGCCGCCCGACTTCGTGATCTGGGGCGTCGAGCAGCTCCGCCGCGCCCGCGGCCCCAAGGACGTGCTGCTGCTGAAGGCGCGCGCCATCGCCGACCAGCTCCTGGCGCGCGAGGCCTCGCTGACGCCCGAGCTGGCGGCCTCCATGGTGCTGACGCGCGCCGAGTGCTTCCGCGACCAGCGCAACTTCGAGGCCGCGCGCCTCGAGTACCAGACGCTGCGCAACAATCCCGCCTACCGCAAGACGCGTGCGGCGCGGCGCGCCATGTTCCGCGACGTCGACCTGCTCATCGAGATCGGCAACGCCACCGCCGCCGAGTCGATCATCGAGTACTGGCTCTCGCAGCCCGACGTCGAGGTGCAGGCCCAGGCGCACTACTTCCTGGCGCGCATCTCCTTCGACCGCAAGGACTATGAGGAGACCCGCAAGCAGCTCGACAACGTCTTCACGCTCGACTTCACGCACACCGAGGCGCGCCTGCTGCACGGCGCCTGGAAGCTGGCCACCAACTACGAGGTGGACGACACCGCCGTGCTCGTCGGCGACCTCTCCGACCGCACGATCATCCGCCCCGGGCAGCAGCTCACGATCACCGTCCAGGATCGCAACCTGGGCGTGGCCGGCGGCGGGAGCAGCATCCCGGTGATGGTCCGGACTTCCAAGGGCGGCGACAGCGAGCGCGTGGCGCTCTTTCCCTCGACGCGCGATCCCTACCTCTTCCGCGGTGTGATCGACACCCGGCTGGGGCTGGCGGTGGCCACCAACCGCGTGCTGGAGCTGCGCGGCGACGAGGTGGTGAGCTACGAGGTTGATCCCGGCTTCCTGAAGCTGCGCGGGCTGGCGGGCACGCCGCCGAAGGATCTGCGCGTCGTGGACGACGCGCGGCTGGCGATCGGCGCCGGCGCGCCGCAGGCCGAAAGCGGCGCGGCCGAGGCCGAGCTCGAGCGGCTGCTGGTCTCGACGAGCACCGAGCCCGGCCGCGGGCCGACGGACCTCGCCGGCAGCCTGCGCCCCGGCAATCCGCTCTACGTCGTCGTGCGCGACCGCGACCGCAGCATCACGCCCGAGGTCGACACGGTATATGTCGAGGCCGGAACCACCTCCGGCGACCGGCTGGAGCGCGTCAAGCTCGATGAAACCGGGCCCTTCACGGGCGTCTTCCGCGGCGAGATACCCACGGCGCTGCCCCCGCCGCGCGCCTCGGCCTCCGACACGGCCACGGGCTTCAACGCCGGCGACACGATCAACGCGACGCGCAACGGCATGTGGCGCAGCGTGCCGGATTCCGAGCCCGGCAAGTGGATCGAGGTCGACACCATGGGTTCGCACAGCATCAGCAACCTGGCGCTGATCATGCCCGAGCCCGCCGCCGTGCGCGCCATCCGACTGACCGGGCGCCTGGTGGACGAGACGGTGATCCTCGGCAGCCTGCCGGTGGAGGACGCCACCAAGCGCTACGGCCTGCGCGCGCAGGTTGCCGAGGGGCGCAAGCTTAACCAGGAGTCGGCGATCCGCACGCTCTTCTCCGGGGCCAAGGCGCCCGCGGCCAGGGTGGTCACCAACCTGGTCTTCACGCCCGCGCGCTCCAACCGCGACGTGCCGCAGAACGGGCTGCTGACCGGCGCCTTCGCGCTGCCCGACGGCATGCGCCAGCTCCGCCTGCGCATCGTGGCGGCCGACACCAAGGGGCGCACGCTGGCCGGACTCTGGCTGGCGATGGCCCTCGACGGCGTCACCGTCTTCACCGGTCAGGGCAACAGCCTGCACCGGCGGCTGGTGACGCTGGACGTCGAGCCCGGCGCGCACCGCATCGAGGTCTTCGTCAGCGCCAGCTTCCCCGAGGACGCCTTCGAGATCCGGCACGAGCCCGTCGGCGGGCGCGCCGAACCCTTCCCCGTGGCGTGGTGCGATCCGGCGCAGGCGCCGTCGCTGGTCGAGTTCCTCAAGGATCGCGCGGTGATCACGCGCGACGACAAGGGCTTCACCGCCACCATGGCGCGGCCCGAGCGTCTGCGCGCGGTGCGCTGGGAGTTCCTGGACTACACCGGGCGCGAGCTCAGCGTCCAGAAGCTCTACGCGCAGGACGCCGCCGGCAAACTGATCGTCCCGGTCAAGAGCGACTACAGCGACGCGCTGCAGAACGACACGCTCGAGGTCGCGCCCGGCGACCGCATCTCCGTGAGCTACCTCGACGAGAACACATCGAGCGGCGAGAAGCGCGTGCATCACCGCGCGATGGGCTCGTCGTTCAACGACGCCATAGTCAACTTTTTCTTCGAGGAGCTGCGCGAGACGCGCTACGGCAACGAGATGAACCTGCACGCCGCCTACCGCTTCCTGCCCGGCGACAACCTGGTCGTCAGCGTGCTCGACCAGGATGCCGACCTGACTCCCGAGGCGGACCGCGTCAAGGTCAAGGTCGAGACGCGCTCGGGACGCAAGGCGGTGATCGATCTCGTCGAGCAGACGCGCCGCTTCAACAACTTCATGGTGCCGGGGCGCGGTCCCGAGGACAGCGAGGGCGTCCACGGCGGCCACTTCCTGGGGCTGCTGCGCACCTGCGCGGCCGACGTGGCGGAGCCCGCGGCCAACACGCTGCCCATTGGCCTGGGCGACGTGATCACCTTGGCCTACTTCGACCGCGAGAACACGCGTCCCGGCGTGCCCGTCGAGCGCACGGCGCAGGTGCAGGCGGCGCAGCCCGCCGAGCCGCTGCTGACGCTATACCACGCGACCGTCGAGCGCGAGGAGGACACCAGCCAGGACGCCAAGCTGCGCCTGGCGCAGATCCGCCGCCGGCCGGGCAACGAGCATGTGGTCAAGCTCTACCGCGACCAGAACGTCGCCGTGCCGATGAGCGCCGAGGAACTGGCGGCGGCCGGCACCAACCCCGTGCCGGTGAACGTCGCGGTGCCGGTGCCCGTGCAGGTGACGGACGCCTCGCGCGCGCGCCACGCCGCCAGCACGGTGATCGTCGAGGCGGTCGCGGGCAGCGAGCTGGAGTCGGCGGCCGAGGCGGGCCGCGAGCCGGAGGCGGTGAAGATACCGCTTTCGCTCGGCAGCGGCTTCCCCGAGTTCCGCGCGGCGGTGGCGGGCGGACGGCTGGATGCCGGCACGGCCGGCACCTTCGTGGGGCTCGTCCGCCTGCGGCTGGGGCCGCCGGATCCCGCCGCCGAGGTCGACGAGAACGCGCCGCCGGAGCTCTCGGTCAACGGTTCCGACACCGTGCGCCTGCGCGTGCTGGGCGAGGACGGCGCGACGCAGATCGAGCGCACGCTGAAGCTGGTCTCCAACGCGCGCCTGGCGCTGATGGACAGCACCTACTCCGCCGAGCGCCTGGCGGCGCATGTCGGCGAGCGCTTCTTCGTCATGGTGGCGGACGCCGACCGCGACACCGGCGCGGACCTCGACGAGGTGGATGTCGAGGTCACGGCGCTGACGCAGGGCCACACGCGGCACCTGCGCCTGAAGGAGACGCTGCCGCACTCCGGCATCTTCAGCGGCACGCTGCGGCCGGTGATCTTCGGCCCCGGCGAGGCCATTCCCGCCGCGGCCACGGGCGGCGTGGCGCGGGCGGGCGAGGAGCTCGACGACCGCCTGGCGGTGCGCTACGGCGACCAGGTGCGCTTCCGCTACGACGACACCGTGACCCTGCCGGGCGGCGTGCCCGGCCCGATCGCCGTCACCGGCATGGTCTACAAGGGTTCCGACGGCGGCGTGCGCCTCTTCAGCAAGCGCTTCCGCGATAGCGACATGGCGGTGCTGGTGCAGTTCCGCCTGGCCGAGTGCCTCTTCGAGATGGCCAAGGAGCACCGCCGCCTCAAGCAGCCCGAGCGCAGCGCGGAGGCCATCGAGGAGGGCAAGTTCATCCTCGAGGAGGCCCTGCGCAACTATCCCGACACGGCGCACGTGGTCGAGGGCGAGTACCTGCTGGCCAACCTTTACCAGGAGCTGGCCATGGAGCAGA
>CAYPJN010000118.1:0-7328 GCA_964411055.1 uncultured Lentisphaerales bacterium
GGCGGCCTCATCGGCCTGCTGCGCGACGGCGACCGCATCCGGCTCGACATTCCCGGCCGCCGCCTGGAGGCGCTGCTCGACGAGGCGGAGATTGCCCGCCGCCGCGCCGCCGCCAAGCCCTGGAAACCGCAGGAGACGACCGGCTGGCTGCGCCGCTACGCGCAGTTCGTCGGCAACGCCAGCACCGGCGCCGCCTTGATGTAGCAGGAGAGGGGGCAGGGTTCAGGGTTCAGGGTTCAGGCTGCAATCGACAGCAATCGAATGCTGTCGATTGCAGTCGCCGACATCTAATGCGCGTCTTTCTCCATACCCTCGGCTGCCGCCTGAACCAGGCCGAGGAGGCGCGCTTCGCGGCCGACTTCCTGGCCGCCGGCTTCGAGACGGCCCCCGATGCGGCACAGGCCGACGTCTGCGTACTGCATAGTTGCGCCGTCACGCGGCGGGCGGAACGCGAATCGCTGCGGCTTGTGCGCGCGCTGCGGCAGGCGCGGCCGGAAGGCCGGCCGCTGATCGTCCTCTCCGGATGCGCCGTCGCCTGCAACGAGCCCGGCCGCCTGCTGGCCGCCGGCGCCGACCTGCTGATCCCCAAGGCAAAGGCCGGCACGCTCGTGCCGCAGGTGCTGGCGCGTCTGCAGCGCCCTGTCCCTCCGCCGCCCGCCTTCCCGCCGCCGCCGCGCTTTCACACCAAGCGCGCCCTGCTGCGCGTGCAGGATGGCTGCGATTTCAACTGCGCCTATTGCATCGTGCCGCTCACGCGCGGCGCGCCGGTCAGCCGTCCCTGGACCGAGGTGCTGGACGAGGCGCGGGCGCTGCTGGACAAGGGGCACCGGGAACTGGTCGTCACCGGCTGCAACCTGGCCTGCTACCGCGACGGTTCCCGCGGTCTCCCCGATCTGACGGATGCGCTCTGCCGCCTGGCGCCGGAGGGCCGCATCCGGCTCGGCTCCGTCGAGCCCGGCACGGTCGAGCGCGACTTGGCCGACGTGATGCGGCGCAATCGCAACCTCTGCCGCTTCCTCCACCTGCCGGTCCAGACCGGCGACGGGGCGCTGCTCCGGCGCATGGGCCGCCGCTACGACGCCGACGGCCTGCGCGACACGCTGGCCGCGCTCCTGCAAGGCGTGCCCGGCCTGGCGCTCGGCACCGACCTGATCACGGGACTGCCCGGCGAGGACGAGGCGGCCTTCAGGCTGACGCGCGACCTGCTGCAAACTATTCCGTTCGCCAACCTGCACGTCTTCCCCTACAGCCCGCGCCCCGGCACACGCGCCGCCGCCATGCCCGAGCGTCCCCCCGCGGCCGTCGCCCGCGCGCGGGCGCGGCAGTTGCGCGCGATTGGCGACGCCCAACGCCGTCATTTCGCGGCGGCCTGCGTCGGTGCGCCGGTCGAGGTGCTCATCGAAGGCCGCGACGACGCCGGCCTCGTCCACGGCTGGAGCGACACCTACATGCCCTGCCGGTTCACGGACGGCGAGACACCCATCGGCCACCTGGTCTCCTTCACTCCTGTCCGGGCCGATGGGGATCTGCTCGTCGGCGCGTGATCCATAATCGCAAAATGTCATAATCGCAAAATGTCATTGTCTCCGGCGCCGGGCGTGGGTAATACTGTTTGTTTTCGCTTCCCTACTCGAAAGGATCGCGATGCGAACGTATTTTGATGTCAGCGTGCAGATGGGGCGTGCGTCCGTGCCCGCGCCGGGCGCGGCGGCGACGGCGCAGGATCTGACGCGGGAGATGGACCGCGCGGGGATAGACCGCGCCCTCGTCTGGCACCCCGCCCAGCAGGGCGTTTACCCAGGCACGGGCAACGCACTGATCAGCCGCATGGTCGCCGGCGCGCCCCGGCTGGAAGCCGTATGGGCGATCCTGCCGCCCGTGACGCGCGAAGTCGTGACCCCGGCTTTCTTCGACGAGATGAAGGCCGCCGGCGTGCGGGCGCTGCGTGCTTTCCCGACCGACCACCGCTACCTGTTCCGCCGGTCGGCGATGGGGCGCTTCCTCGACGAGGTCGCCGAACGGCGCATTCCCGTCCTGCTGTCGCCCGACTTCGGCGTGTCGTTCGAGGCCATGTACGACATCCTCGCGGAGTATCCCTCCCTGACGGCCATCGTCTGCGACGTGGGCATCTGGGGCGCCGACCGCAAGGTATGGCCGCTGCTGGAGAATTACCCGCGGCTGCGCGTGGAAACCAGCCTTGTCTCGCTCGAAGCGGGGGGGCTCGAGTCCTGCGTGCGCCGCTTTGGCGCCGGCCGCTTCCTCTACGGCAGTACGTTCCCCAAACGCTATTTCGAAGCGCCCATGCTCGATCTGGAGCACGCGGCCCTTCCGTCTGAGGACAAAGACGCGATCGCCTCGAGGAACCTGGAAGCCATGCTCAAGGAGGTGATGCTATGAGCCGCGAACTGCGCAAGCGCTTTTTTGCCGAGGGGAGGCTGGACGACTGCCCCATCTATGATCTGCACGGGCACTGGGGGCCACACAACGGCATCCACCTGCCCGCCGGCGACGCGGCCACCGCCCGCGCGCTGCTGCGGCAGGCCAACGTCCGCCGCCTCGTGTTCTGCCACCACGACACCCTGTTCACGCCCGATATCGGCAATCAGGCCAACATCGACGCGGTGCGCGCCCTCCCAGACCTGCTGCGCGCCTACATGGGCATCAACCCCAACCACCCCGACGTCATCGCGCAGGACCTCGCCAGCTTCGACCGGTATCCCGATGTCTTTATCGGCTTCAAACTGCTGGCCGACTACCACCGCGTCTCCGTGGCCGACGACCGCAACCGGCCTGTCTGGGAAATGGCCAACGCCCGGCGCCTGCCCATCCTGCTGCACACCTGGGGCGGCAGCGCGTATGACGGCTATGCGCAGGTCCGCACTGTGGCCGAACGCTACCCCGAGGCGCGGATCCTCTGCGGGCACAGCATTCACAGCGACTGGGAGCGCGCCGTCGAGCTCGCGAACACGTTCCCCAATCTTTACCTGGAGCTGACGGCCGTCCCCGACGAACGCGGCGTGGTCGAGCAACTGCTGGCCGGCGCCGGCTCGCGCAAAATCGTCTTCGGCACCGACTTCCCCTGGTTCAGCCATTATTACTACATCGGCGCCCTGCTCGGCGCGGGCGTTGACGACGAGGCGCTGCGCGACATCCTCTACCGGAACGCGCAACGCATCCTGGGCGAAGCGATAACGGGAGCGTGAGCGCCCCGCCAACGCCCCAGGATCGGCGCGCGGGCCCCAATGTTGCCGTGATCGGTAAGAAGCCGTGATATAGTCTTTACGCTAAGCGACGAGAAATCCTGACAATCCTGCCTAAAACCATTCAAGTCACCGACTTGCTTCTCTTGCCGTGCTCCTATCATACGGCAGAAGATCACCTTCAATCGTCCTCGTCCTCAGTGAGCGAGGCGAACGGTTCACGTTCTCGACAAAGCAGAGAAGAAAATCGAGGACGAGATCGAGGCGTTGCGCGAAGAAGTGCTGGAAGCAGCGGCGCAAGGCGTGTTTCGGAAACCGCTTGCCGGACACGGAACGACATGCTACGTTCCAAGTCACCATGAAATCCAATGGCAGCATCGCGATCATTCCCCAGCCCGAGCGCGTCGAGCCGCGCCGGGGCAGCTTCATTTTCGACGCCGGCACGGTGATCGTCGCGGACGAATGCACGGCCGCTGCGGCGGCCGCCTTGACGGGCGCGCTCCTCCCGGCCGCCGGCTATGTTCCGCAGGTCGTGGCGTCCGCGCCGAATAGCGGCGGCGCCATCGTCCTCCGACTGAACAAGAAGCTCAAGGAGTTGGGCGCCGAAGGCTACCGGCTCGATGTGTCGCCCAGGCGTGCGACGCTGGCCGCGCCGACGCAGGCGGGACTCTTCCACGCCGTGCAGACGCTGCGCCAGCTCCTGCCGCCGGAGATCTTCGCCCTCCGGCCGGCCGCGGGCGTCGAGTGGCGCATCCCCTGCGTGTCGATCTCGGACCGGCCGCGGTTCGCATGGCGCGGGCTGATGCTCGACACGGGGCATGACTTCCAGCGCCTCTCCTACATCTTCCGCTTCATCGACCTGATGGCGCTGCACAAGTTCAACGTCCTGCACTGGCACATCTGCGACCTCGGCACATTCCCGCTGGAGATCCGGGGATGCCCGGAGCTTCAGAATCCCGCGCATTTCGGCGGCCGCCTGCGCGGCACACCGCCGCGGCCCGTCAAAACCGGCGCCTATACTCAGGACGAGGCGCGCGCCGTGGTGGCCTACGCCGCCGCGCGGCACATTACCGTCGTCCCCGAGATCGACATGCCGGGCCACTCCACGCCGGTGCTCAACGCCTATCCCGATCTCGATTGCCCCGTGCCGCTCAAGCCGCAGGCGGAGGGGGTGCCCTGGACGGAGTGGAACCGCTGGGAGTACTGCCTGGGGAACGCGCGCGCGACGGCCTTCCTCGAGGAGGTGCTGACGCAGGTGCTGGCCATCTTCCCCTCGACCTTCATCCATATCGGCGGCGACGAGTGCCCCTCGGGCCACTGGGAGAAGTGTCCCGTATGCCAGGCCAAAATCCGGGAGGAGGGGCTCAAGGACGTGGAGGAGCTGCGTCGGCGCTTCCTGCTGCGGATCGAGCGTTTTCTAGCCGACCGCGGCCGCCGCATGATCGGATGGGACGAGCTCTTCGAGAACGGCGTCGAGCAGCGAACGGCCATCATGGCCTGGCGCTCGAGGCTCTCGCTGGCGGCGCCCGCCGCCGCGGCGGGGCACGACGTGGTTATGGCGCCCCACAGCCATCTCTACTTCGACTATCCGGAAACCACGACGCCCGTCGAGAAGGTCTATTCCTACGAGCCGATTCCCCCGGAACTGGACGCCGGTGCGGCGGCCCGCGTCCTGGGCGCGCAGGCGCAGCTCTGGTCCGACAACCACCCGACCGAGGCGGAGATCGACCGTCTCGTCTATCCGCGCGCATGCGCCGCCGCGGAGGTCGTCTGGTCGGCGCCGGAGCGCCGCAACTGGGCCGGGTTCGTCGCGCGCCTCGGCGTCCACGCGGCGCGGCTGGGCGCGCAGGGCATCGTCTTCCCTTAGCCGGGATGACAGATCCGGGCGGCCTGACGGCCGGCGCCTTCAAGGGCTTGTGAGCTGGCTTTCGGGATCGGCCGTGGTGCCGTAAGGATAGAACTCGTCGTACTCGGGCCAGGCGGGCGGATCCGGCGGACGCCGGATGGCCTCGGTGAAGGGCGGATCACTCCAGCGCACGCGGCCGCCGGGGCTGGTGAAGCCCGCCGCCACGGCCACGTTGTAGCCCCAGCGGTCGGCGGCATTGGTGTAGACGATGACATCGGGGATGCGGTCGTAGCGGTGGTTGTCAGAAGTCCAGGCGCCCCACGCGAGCCCCGCCTGCACCACCGCCGTGCGGTTGGTGTTGAATGGGTTGCGGCCGGTGAACCAGAGTCCGTGTCCGTGGCGCGGCAACTCGCGGCCGGCGATCAGAAAGTGGTCGGGTGCGACGCGCACCTGGCCGTCGCGCAGGATCCATGCGGCAAGCGGGCTCGTTTCCGGCTCGCCGAAGACAAAGAGGTTGTGCCGGGCCGCCAGCGCGGGTTCGAGTCCCGTCTCGAGGGCCATGCGCGGTTGCGCGAAGGCGAAACGCTTCCACTCGTGCGCCCGCGCCTGGAGATTGGTCAGGCTGCTCTCAGCGCCGCCGTCCTCACCGCCGACGAAGATGAAGGGCGCCAGGAAGGCGTCCTGGAGACGGCTGCCCGTCGTACCCACGCGGGCGCGGCTGCGGCGCGGCGGCTTGGCATGCACATTGGTCAGCGTCTCGTCGAGGAACTGCTGCCAGGGAGGATAGTACCAGGTGGGGCCGAAGACGTCGTGTCCGGCATAGGTGAAGGTGACGAGCCGGGCCTTTTGCGAACCGAGGCGTTGGAGCTCGCGGATGGGATAGGCCCCCTGCTCGTAGGTGACGATATCGTCGTAGCGTCCGTGCGCGGCTAAAACCGGTGTGCCGAGCAGGCGTTCGAAATAGCGCGAGGCGAACTGCGTGTCGACCATCTCGCGCTGCCAGCCCGGCAGCTCGTCCGGGCGGAGTTCATGCCAGACATAGAAGTCGCCGCGTCCGCATATGGGCGCCAGGGCGTTGAAGCGGTCGGCCCAGCGCGCGCCGATGCACCACACGCCGAGCCCGCCCATGGAGACGCCGGCCAGGACGACGCGCTGCGGATCGGCGTGGTAGCGGAGGCGCATCTCGTCGATGACGCGGAACACATCCTGCTCGCCGATGTGCTGGTAGTCGGTGTTGCCGCGTCCGAAGGGCGCCGCGATCAGCGCGCCCGTGCGGTTGGCCAGGTTGGTCAGGCAGGCCGGGAAGCACGGGAAAGAGGCGAAGGTGATGTTGGGATCGTAGCCGTGGAGGAAGACCAGCAGGGGGGGCGGGGGCGATGTGGGAGTGAGCGACGGCGGCAGATAGCGCCAGAAGGGCTGCGCGGAGTCGTCGATCTCGCTGATGTAGGCCTCGAGGCGGATGCCCGGAAGCCACGGCGGCGGCGTCTTGCGCTCCAGGATGGCGAGACAGTGGCGGACCTCGGCCTGCTCCAGCGCGACCGCGTGATCGAGGAGGAATCCCTCGTAGGAGTGGCAGCGGAGGTCGGCCGCCCGCTGCACATGCATGCGGATCTTGGCCGTGGCCCATTCGCGCCATGGTTCGGCCGGCGCCGCACCGGCCGGCGCGAGCCAGAGCAGCAGAAAGGCCCCCGCCAACCAGGCCCGCAGGCGCGGTGACGGGGGCGCGGATGTCGGCCGGGCGTCAGGCATGCGCCGGCAGCCTAGGCAAGGGTGATGCGCCGGCTCGATTCCCAGAGCCCGTGGATGTTGCAGTAGGTCGTGGCGAACAGGGTGCCCGGGACGAGCAGTCGGGCGCGGATGCTCACCCGGCTGTCGGTGAAGGCGGGACCTTCGTTGGCGCCCTTGGCCGACTGGCCGTGCGCCGAGAACTCGAAGCGCCCGAGCTCGTAGGAGAGGGTGGCGCCGTCGGGCACGAAATGCAGCGCGATCCAGCAGATGTGGTGCTCGGTGGTGTTGGGATGGGCAATCTCCTTGCCCACCGTGGCCGAGACCTCGACCCAGTCGCCCGCCTTGACGGACTCCGGCGCGTCGATCACTGGAACATGCTTCTCGCTTTTCCAGTCGGCGGACTTGACGACATCATGCAGGCTCTTCATTTCCGTTCTCCTTCCTTGCGCTGGTTCACGCGCCTGTCGGGCGGCGCGTGTTGTCCGCATTATATACGGCCCTTCCGCGCCGCGTCAATAAGACAAATGGTAGGCCCTTGACGGCGCCTTTGACGT
>CAYPJN010000119.1:0-895 GCA_964411055.1 uncultured Lentisphaerales bacterium
GTGCCGCCCGTGCCGCCGGTCTTTCCGGCGCCGTTCCAGACGTGGGTGGCGAAGCCGCTGCCGGCCGCCAAAAGCCATCCCAGGATCAGCACGAATATCCGGTTCACGGCTACGCTCCCTTCAGACAGCACAGGCTAAGTTGGGCACAATTGCCCGTGCTTGCCGATACCGCCCCAATTCATAGACTATAATCGCCGCCTCGCGCGGCGGAAGCTTCCCGCTTTGCGGCCCTCTTCTTCCTGTTTCTTAAGGTTTCAGAGCCAGGCGATCGCCTCGGCCCACAGTTTCCCGATCTCGGCCGCGTCCGGCGCGTCGTCGCGGGGAACGCGGTAGCCCTTGCCCCAGCCGTCCATGGAGTTGCCCTCGGGCCATTCTGCCGTACCCTTGAGGTGGGATTCGTACGCCTTGAAGCGGCGGTGGAACGCCTTGCCGATGAGCGGACGGACGTGGATCATGTGGGTCTTGAGCAGCCGGGCGCCGAAGACGGTCTCGGCCTCGACGGCCGCGCGGATAGCCGCGGCGTCGCCCGTCTTGTCGGCCTCGTCGAGCCGGATGCGCAGCGAGAGGTAGAGCGCGTAAAGGCGGAGATGATCGACACGTGCCTTGTGCGCGGGCATCTCTCTTACGAGGCGCGCGGCGTCGTCGAGGTCTTTGAATGCCGCCTTGAGCGACTCGCGGTTGAACGCAATCTTCTCGATCGGGGTGGTACCCAGCTCGTCCATAGGCACGGCGCCGCCGGCGGGAGCTGCGGCGCCGCCGGTCTCCGCCGCAACGGTCAAAACGCGCACTCCCGCGCCCAGCCAGCGCACGTAGTAGCTCTCCATGGCGGGCGCCGCGGGACCGAACGCCATCGTGTAGAATTCCCTGATCAGCGCCTGAGGATCCTCCTCCACGT
>CAYPJN010000119.1:905-7301 GCA_964411055.1 uncultured Lentisphaerales bacterium
AGTAGCCGATCCCGCGCGGGGCCCAGTTGCAGCTCATCTCGGTGTTGAGCGAGCGCACGTTGCTGCGGTGATAGAAGCGGAGATCCTCGACCAATTTCGGAAACGACAGCTCGCCGGCGACGGCCGGTCCGTCCCAGTCCCACTGGTAGACCGCCCAGTACCCGCGGATGCCCGACTGCACGCCCATCTTGCGGAAGGTCTCGAGCTGCTCCTGCAGCGACATCGGGGTGCGGCGGTAGGCGGTGGTGGTCTGGATGAAGACGTTCGGCTCGACGGGAAACGAGGGCGGGTGGGAGTAGGCGCTGTAGGCGTAGGTGCCGATCAGCACCCCGGGGTATTTCGCCGCCAGCGCCTTCGCCGCGGCGTTGATGCAGTGGAAGAGCGATTCCGAGGTGATGCAGACGAGCGTGCCGTCGGGACGCTTCGCAAACTGGGAGCCCTTGTCCCAGAAGACCTCGCCGCCCCCGGCCCATTTGTGGCAGAGGGGGCACTCGCAGTAGCCCAGGCCGTCGGCCGGGGTCAGCGGGATCATCTTCGCGCCGTTGGCGGCCTGCGCCAGCACGCGCTCGGTCGTCAGCTTGATGAAGTCGGGGTGGCTGAAGCAGGGCTTGCTGCCCTTGACGCGCTTGCCGCCGTTCATGGCGAAGAGCTCGGGGCGCGTGGCGAAGTCCGCGTCAGTCAGCCCGTGCGCGGCGTGGCCGATGGCGACGGGAAACGCGGAGCCCTGGCGGTTGTGCATGTCCCAGAGGCCCTTGTCGCGGCCGGTGATTTCATAGCCGCCGAAGCCGTAGCCGAGCAGGCGCTGGATGTCGAACGACGGCTTCTGCCGCAGGTTCCAGGAGCCGCGGATCGTCTTCATGGTCGGTAGCACCTCCCATGTCAAACCGGGGAAGAACCAGCGGCAGCCAAGCGCATGCAGGAACGCCATGGCCGCGTGGGGCACACCCCGCTCGCCGCCGCCAATGAGCAGAAGGTTGGAGCCGTCGGTGCGGACGAGGCACCCCTCGGCGCCCAGATCCACCGTCTCCTTTTCGAGCTTGAGCCAGGGGAAGTCGGCGGCCGTGCCCAGGTAGACCCCCTGGGACGCGGGGACGGCAGGCACGATGGCCAGTTCGGCGCCGGTCATCTTCTTCAGCACGCGCTGCAGTTCCGCCGCGGCGGGCCGTCTGGCATCCGCCACGACAATCGGCAGCCGCGCCGCCCCGTTCTCCACAAGGGCAACCGACTGGGCGGCGGCGGAAAGGGAGCACGCCGCCAGCACGCCGGCAAGCTTGCCGTTCATGTGACTCCCTCCGGTCTCCCGATGGGCACACCGGGAGACAGCGCCGCGTGACGGGAGGCCGCCGCATGATCGACCACGATCTCGGCCAGTCCACCCGGGGACACCTCGATACGACCGCCGTCGACGAGCGTGACCATGGCGGCGGGCGCCGCTGCAACGCCCGGCAGCGACCGCCTGGAGACGGAGGCGGAGACCGCCTTGTTCAGACGCAGGTAGAAGTAGGGATGGGCCGTCCCGTTCAGCAGGAAGATCCGGCGGGCGGCCGGCAGCCGGACTTCGCGGCACTGCCAGAGGGGCGCGACCCAGGCGATGCCGGCATCACCGCCCTGCCAGCAGGACATGTCGTTGGCCTGCGGCTCGCGGGGCGCCGCGAACATATCGATGTGGGCGCGGTAGAATCCCAGCCACTGCCCGACGACGAGGCGGTGCGCGGCGGGCATGGTCTCGAGATCGTTGCCGAAGGTCGGCACCCCCGCCGCGAGCATGCGTACCATCGCAAGGGCCACGGCCTGCGGCTCGGCGAGGTCGCGGGTGACGAAGTAGTCGTTGTGGACGCAGGGCACGCACGCGCCGGTATGGAAGCAGCGCCGGCAGTTGGTGTCCACGTCGTAGGCCGTGTCGCCCGCGCGCACCATGGTGCCGTAGCGCGCCAGGCGCACGTTGCCGTAGTCCTGCTTGAGCTCGCAGAGCGCGTCCGGCCGGATGCCGCGCATCGCGTTCCATTGCGCGGCCATGACCGCCTCGAGCGCCGCCACGGAATCCGACGTGTCGTGGTCGTGTTCGGTCGAGGCGCACATACCTCCGGGCAGACAATTGTATAGGTCGACCTTGAGGCCGTCAGCGCCGGTCTCGCGCATCAGGCGCGCCGTTTCGTCCGCCACGTACTGCCGCACCGCGGGACAGGCCGGACACAACTGGGCGAGGCCATTGCCGCTGAGGTATTCGCCCGAGGCGCCATGCATCAGGAAGCGCCGCACCGCGCGGTAGGCTTGGCTGGCGGGGGCCACGCAGAGCGGGGCGTGCCAGAGCAGCGCCTTCAGGCCGAGTGCGTGCAGTTCCTCCACATGGCGCCGCAGGTCCGGGAATTTTCGCGGATCGGGGCGGTAGTCGCCGAGCGTCAGATCGCCCGCGTCATCGTCCAGTCCGGGGCCGAACCATCCGTCGTCGATGATCACCGTCCCGATGCCCAGGTCGCGGGCCACGCGGGCGTTCTCCAGGACGCGACGGTCTGTCATGTCGGACGAGCAGAAGGCGGTCCAGGTGCACCAGACGGGCAGCAGGGCGCCGGGATGCACGGGCAGCGTGATGCCCTCGGCCTCCTTTATGGCCCGCGTGTATTCCCTCAGCGCGTGGTGCCAGGTGGGGGCGTGCTCCTGCGCATAGAGATCGAGCGCGATTTCGGAGACCTCTTCCGGGCCGCGGCGCCAGACGATCTCATGGCCGAGTAGCTGGTCGCCGCCCACCATCGCCTTGCGACGGCTTATGCGCGGCAGGGTGCGGCGGATCTCGGCCTCGCCGATGGGCGACACGATGCCGAAGGCGGCCAGGAAGGCGCCGCCTTCGTCGGCCACGGCCATGAAGGGATAGCCGGCGTTGGGGGCGCTCACATGGAAGAGCGGCGCGCGGATGTCGAGCGCCTTGGCCGCGTTGACGTAGTGCCGGCCGCAATCGGGCACGACGACGTGGGCGAAATTCAGGAGCGGGAGCGTCACGGATACCCTGATCCGGTCGGCGTCGAAGGGCGAGGCGTCGGCACGGCTGATGCGCAGCCGGCGCAGCGGGCCCGTGACCTCGACCGTCGCCGCGTAAAGCGTTCTTTCCGCCGCTCCGGAAGTGGCGACCTGATGCCAATGTCCGCCGACACGCAGCGCGACAGAATAATTAACCTGTTCTTTCATGCAGCAATGTCTCCGCCAGGAAACCTAGCGAATCCAATGTGAGATGGATTATAGACTTCGAAGGCCGTCCAGGCTTCTCAAACTTGAGGCGTTTTCTTCCTGAATCTTAAGGTTTTGCTTGTTAAGCACCGGCGCGCCGTCGTATAATCAACCGCATGGGGCAGAGGCACCAGTTTCTGGATGATCTCTACGCAATTGAATCCAAGGGATTCAGTTGCCGGGACGGCCATCCTAATCCCCAGCGCCGGGCCCACTGGCACAGCGAGATCGAGATCAATTTTCTGGCGCGGGGAAGCGTCACCTACATCTGGCAGGGCGCGCCCATCACCATCCAGGGGGAGAGCCTGACCGTCTTCTGGGGCGGCCTGCCGCACCAGGTCATCGCCTCGGGCGATGACTCCGATTGTTTCTGGATCTACATCCCCCTGCCCTGGTTCGTCCAGTGGCACCTCCCCGGCGACCTCACGCAATCCCTGCTCAACGGCGAACTGGTCGTTTCGCCCCTCGGGGCAGACTTCGCGGCGGAACTCGGGCTTTTTCGCCGCTGGCACCAGGATCTGTTGAACGAGACGTCCGAGACCCGGATCATCGTGCTGCTCGAACTGGAGGCACGGATGCGCCGCCTCGCCCTCTCCAATCCCGCGGTGGCGAGAGCCGACAGCACCAGGGACGCCCACATGACAAACGGCCCGTTCGGCCGGCTGGAGATGATGGTGCGGATGATGGCCCGTGAATACAGAAACCCCCTGACGCTGGAGCAGATTGCCGCCGCGGCCGGACTGCATCCCAACTACGCGTGCGCCCTGTTCAGCCAGGCCAGCGGCGTGTCGCCCCACGTCTACCTCAACCGGCTGCGCCTCACGCACGCCCAGCGCCTGCTGGCGACCACCAACATGAAGATCGTCGACATCGCCCTCGACGCCGGCTTCGCCTCGCTCAGCCGTTTCTACGCCACCTTCAGCGCGGCATGTGGCTGCACGCCAACCGCCTACCGCACGCGCTTCATCCCGCCCGTCGCCGCGTTCCTCCCGGAGACCGGCGGTGCCGGCGGGGAACGGAACGCGCGGCGGCGGCGCCAGGTGCGCCATGCCACAGGACCATGATCGGTACAAGGACCGGTTCGGCAAGCGACTCAAGGGCAGGCAGTAATGCCTGCCCCACCTTCTCCACCGCCTGCGGCGGGAGGTGGTGCGCCAGCGCATGTATGCCATTTCCATGCGCTTCAATCGCTCCCCCCTCGGCAAACCGATTGCCGGGTGCGTGACAGCCGCCTTGCGATCATCTATACTGTGTTTATCACAGATTGCCACAGGTTACGGACGGGAAAGGAACGATCATGAACACGAAAGTGCAGGTTGTCTTCTACAGCATGTATGGCCACGTCTACCGCATGGCCGAGGCCGTCGCCGAGGGCGCGCGGAGCCTGCCGGGCGTCGACGTGGTGCTGCGGCAGGTGCCGGAGACGCTGCCGGACGACGTGATCGCCAAGATGGGCGCGGCCGAGGCCCGCAAAGCCTTCGCGCACGTGCCCGTGGCGGACACCGCCGACCTGCCCAAGGCCGACGCGGTCATCTTCGGCACCCCGACGCGCTTCGGCAACATGTGCGCCCAGATGCGGGCCTTCCTCGACCGCACCGGAGGCCTCTGGGCCAAGGGCGCGCTGGTCGGCAAGGTCGGAAGCGTTTTCGTCAGCACCGGCACCCAGCACGGCGGACAGGAGACCACCATCACCAGCTTCCACACGACCCTGCTGCACCACGGCATGGTGATCGTGGGCTGCCCCTACACCGAGCCGGGCCTCACGAACATGGCCGAGATCACCGGCGGCAGCCCCTACGGCGCGGGCACACTGGCGGACGGCGACGGCTCGCGCCTGCCCTCCGCGAACGAACTTTCCATCGCGCGCTTCCAGGGCGCGCATGTCGCCGCCATCGCGCGCAAGTTGAAGGGCTGACGCCAACGCCAGGCGCCCTGGACGCGCAGGCCGACCGCAGGTCGGCGGGAGGGCAAACAACCTACACGGTGTCGAACACGCGGACGTAGTCCACCGTGAAACAGTCGGGTAGCACGGTCGCGACAAGCTCCGGCGAGGGCTTGGGCTCCTGGTTGCGGTAGCCCTGCGGTTCAGTGGTGAGGAGAATGAACTGCTCGACGCGCGACACCGGACCCTCGCCGGGGCGCTGGCGCGAAACGACCTTGCCGTCGCAGAAGAACACGTAGCCTTCCGCGTTCCAGTCGACTGCGAAGCGGTGGAAGCCGTCGGGCGTGTCCTCGTAGGTGTAGTTGACGCGCGCGCAGCTCTTGTAGTCGCGCCCGTAGCCGCCGTAAATGTTGCCGCTCGTGGCCGCGTGGCGTTCCGGATGGAAACACTCCATGATGTCGCACTCGACGCCCGAATACTCGGGGTTGTAGCTGGCGCCGATTGTCGGGGACTGCAGCCAGAAGGCCGACCACCAACCGCACGACTTCTGTAGCTTGCACCGGCATTCGTAGAAGCCATAACGGTGCATGAAACCGGGTTTCTTGATGGGGGCGAAGGGCCAGATCGCGGCCTGTCCCCAGGGATTGCGATCGAGTTCCGCGGTATTGTCGAAGGTGTTCGCGCCGGTCTGCAACTGCGGCGAGCAGTACTGGTCGCCGTGCTTCAGGAGATGGAGCTCGACGTGGCCCTTACCGTCCAGAACCACGCCCGCGTTGTCGGCAAAAGCGGGGAAGCGCTTGCCCCAGAAGTTGACGCGGAAGTCCCACTTGGTCCTGTCCAGTTCAGTTCCATCGAACTCGTCGTTCCAGACGAGTCTCCACTGCTTGCCGGCGGGAAGCAGACTCGGCTCGTGGCCGGCGACGACCGTAGTTGATACAACTTCATCCTTGTGCATGGTGGTCTTCCTTTTTTACGCCCCGCGATGCGCGGTGATCACGTGTGTGTCGCCGCCATATAGCTTCTGGAGATTATTCATCATGCGCTGTGCCTCAGGCCTTCAGCCGTTGGGCCAGGGTAGTGCGGCGCTCGCGCACCTCGTTGTTGCGGATCGCGAGGTGGATGGCCTTGGACGAGCCGACGATGCAGACCAGCTTGCGCGCCCGCGTGACCGCCGTGTAGAGCAGGTTGCGCTGCAGCAGCTTGAAGTGCTGCGTCGCCAGGACGATCACCACGGCGGGGTACTCGCTGCCCTGCGACTTGTGGATCGTGCAGGCGTAGGCATGCACGATCTCGTC